>DATMXF010000267.1:0-2014 GCA_035561835.1 Patescibacteria group bacterium | reverse complement strand
TGACTATGGGCAAGGCGAAGTTCGAGCGGACGAAAGAGCACATGAACATCGGGACCATCGGGCACATCGACCACGGCAAGACCACCCTGACCGCGGCGATCACGAAGGTCCTGCACGCAGCGAACGCGAAGGTCGCCTTCGTGCCCTTCGAGCAGATCGACAAGGCGCCGGAGGAGAAGGAGCGGGGGATCACCATCAATATCGCCCACGTCGAGTACGAGACGGCCAAGCGCCACTACGCCCACGTCGACTGTCCAGGCCACGCCGACTATATCAAGAACATGATCACCGGTGCGGCCCAGATGGACGGGGCGATCCTGGTCGTCGCCGCCTCCGAGGGGCCCATGCCCCAGACGCGTGAGCACATCCTCCTGGCTCGCCAGGTCAACGTCCCGAACCTCGTCGTCTTCCTGAACAAGGTCGACCTGGTCGATGACCCCGAACTGATCGAGCTCGTCGAGATGGAGGTCCGTGAGCTGCTGACGCTCTACAACTTCCCCGGGGACGAGACCCCCATCATCCGCGGCAGCGCACTGAAAGCGCTGGAGTCCGGCAGCGGGCAGCGAACCGACCCCGACGCCGCGCCCATTTTCGAGCTCATGGACGCCGTAGACAGCTTCTTCCCCATGCCCGTCCGGGTGCTCGACAAGCCGTTCCTGATGCCGATCGAGGACGTCTTCTCGATCTCCGGGCGCGGGACGGTCGTCACCGGCCGCATCGAACGCGGGATCATCAAAGTCTCAGACGAGGTCGAGCTCGTCGGTATCCGGGACACCCAGCGGACCGTGGTGACCGGCGTCGAGATGTTTCGCAAGCTCCTCGACCAGGGGCAGGCGGGGGACAACGTCGGGCTCCTGCTGCGAGGGACCAAGCGCGAGGAGGTCGAGCGTGGCCAGGTGGTGGCGAAACCCGGCTCCATCCCGCCCCACTTGCGCTTTAAGGCCGAGGCGTACATCCTGACCAAGGAAGAAGGTGGCCGTCACACCCCCTTCTTCAACGGGTACCGGCCACAGTTCTACTTCCGCACGACAGACGTGACCGGCGTCTGCACGCTCCCCGCAGGGACCGAGATGGTCATGCCGGGGGATAACGTGAGCCTCTCGGTCGAACTGATCCAGCCGATCGCCATGGAGAAGGAGCTGCGTTTCGCCATCCGCGAGGGAGGCCGCACTGTTGGGGCCGGCGTGGTGAGCGAGGTTGTAGATTAGGGGGTAGAATTGGTAAAGATGGATAATCAGCGAATACGAATCAGGCCGAAGGCCTACGATCATCGAATCCTAGACCAGTCGGCCATGGAGATTGTCAGCACGGCGCAACGAACGGGCGCAAGGGTATCTGGGCCCATTCCGCTACCGACAAAAATCAGTCGGTTTACGGTCTTACGCTCACCTCACATCGATAAGAAATCTCGCGAACAGTTCGAGATTCGGACGCATATTCGCCTTATGGACATCCTGGATGCGCAGCCCCAGACCGTAGACGCCTTGATGCGACTCGATCTGCCTGCCGGCGTCGATGTCGAGATTAAGCTCTAGCCACTTCTAATCATCAACTCTCAGCCTCTAGATGAAGGCTGACTGCGAAATACCCAAGGCTATTAGATATGAGTATCGGATTGCTTGGCAGAAAAGTTGGAATGACGCAATTATTTGATGAAAGCGGTGTTGCCGTCTCGGTCACTATCATCACGGTGGGTCCGTGTCCAGTGGTACAGCGAAGGACTATCAGTACCAACGGCTATGAAGCGGTTCAGGTCGGCTATCAGGCGGAACGCAAGGTCAAGAAGGTCACGAAGCCTCTCAAGGGCTATTTCGACAAGGCCAAGGTGGCTCCTCAGAAGTATCTAAGGGAGTTTCGGTTGGAGTCCACGGAGGATTCGAATTATTCTGTCGGCCAGATTCTGACCGTAGGCCTCTTCGAGCTGGGAGAAAAAGTCCGGGTTGCCGGTATCACAAAGGGAAAAGGGTTCCAGGGCGGGGTCAAGCGGTGGGGGTATCGAGGTGGTCCCGCCACC
>DATMXF010000266.1:0-3679 GCA_035561835.1 Patescibacteria group bacterium | reverse complement strand
GCCCATGAGTGTTCGAACCCGCCCTATCGCTCCCTCCCCTTCCAGAATCATCGGTACACATGGTCCGGAACTCATAAACCGTGTGAGGCTCTCAAAGAACGGCTGGTGTCGATGGACCTGATAGAACCCCTCCGCCTCTTCTTGCGCCAGGCACACCATCTTCAGCCCGCACACCACCAATCCTTCCGACTCAAAGCGCCGAACGATCTCGCCGATCAGACCCCTCGCCACAGCATCCGGCTTCACAATGACCAAGGTTTGTTCCATATTTTCACTCCGTGATGATAAGGGCCGTCAGCTATCCGCTGTCAGCCGATGACTTTTTTTACAGCGGCTCCAATTTCTGCCGGGTTGTGCACTACAGCGATATCCGCGCGTCGCAGCGCAGAGATCTTTTCTGTTGCTGTTCCTCTTCCACCCGAGATGATCGCCCCCGCATGGCCCATACGTCGCTCGGGAGGGGCGGCAAGCCCGGCGATGTATGCGATGACCGGTTTGGTGACGTGCCGCTCAACGAAGGCTGCCGCCTCCTCTTCCGCAGTACCTCCGATCTCGCCGATCATCAGAATAGCCTCGGTCGCCCCATCGTTTTCAAAGAGTGCCAGGCAATCGACAAACGTGGTCCCGATGATCGGATCTCCACCGATCCCGATGCAGGTAGATTGGCCCAGACCCAGGCGTGTCAGTTGATTGACCGCCTCGTAGGTCAGCGTCCCGCTTCTTGAAATCACACCGACCCTCCCGGGTTTGTGGATGTGTCCCGGCATGATCCCCACCTTGGCTTGGCCTGGAGAGATGATGCCTGGACAGTTCGGCCCAACCAGGCGGGTGTCAGACCCGTGAAGTATACGGGCCACGCGCACCATATCCAAGATCGGAATCCCCTCCGTGATACAGACGACCAGCGGGACCGCCGCATCGATCGCCTCGAGAATTGCGTCAGCGGCGAAGGCGGCAGGGACAAAGATCAGAGCGGTATTCGCATCCTCCTTTTCTACAGCTTCACGTACTGTGTCAAAGACTGGAATCCCCTCGTGAGATACACCCCCCTTGCCTGGGGTCACACCTGCGACTACGCGGGTCCCGTACTCGCGACACGCCAGGGCGTGGAACGTTCCTTCCTTGCCGGTGATCCCTTGCACTACGACGCGCGTCTGCTGATCTACTAGAATGCTCATGCCATCCCTTATACCCTACACCCTAAACCCTATACCCTGAACGCCCTTTTGGGCGGCCTTCACGGCCCTCTCGGCCGCGTCCTGCATCCCTTCTGCGGTGATGAAATTCAGACCGGACTCAGTAAGCATACGCGTACCCTGGTCCACATTGGTCCCCTCCATTCGAACCACAATCGGTAGGGTCACCCCGAGGGAGCGAACCGCGCGAATCACGCCCTCCGCCAGCCGCTCACACCTGAGGATCCCCCCGAAGATGTTGATAAGGACCACGCGTACGGATCGGTCCGAGATCAGGATGCGAAATGCCTGTTCGATCTGTTCAGCGCTGGCGCCACCGCCGACATCCAGAAAGTTGGCCGGCTCACCGCCGACAAATTTGACGAGATCCATAGTCGCCATCGCCAAGCCGGCTCCGTTGACCATACATCCTACGGTACCGTCGAGCTTGATGTAGTTCAGTCCGAACTTGGACGCCTCTATCTCGAGAGGCAACTCCTCGTCGGGATCACGGAGCGCCTTCAGGTCGGCGTGGCGAAAGAGGGCGTTGTCATCAACATTCAGTTTCGCATCCAGGGCCAACAAGCGACCATCGGTCGTGATCACCAGCGGATTGATCTCGACCAAAGAGCAGTCTTTCTCCTGAAACACCCGATACAAGGCCGCAAATAGACCGGCGGCGGTGCTCTGGAGCGGCTGCGGCAGCGCGAGCCCCAACACCAGGCGGCGAATGTGGAAGGACTGAAGTTGAACGGCCGGATCTACGGCAACACTGGTGATACTCTCCGGATCCTTCGCTGCCACTTCTTCGATATCCATCCCACCGATCGCGCCGGCCATCATCACGGGCCGTGCGGCCCTACGATCCAGGACGATCCCGGCGTACAGCTCCCGACGGACGGCGACTTGTTCCTCGACAAGGATTCTTTTGACGACCCTGCCTTCAGGACCGGTCTGAGGGGTGACCAGGCGGGAACCGATGAGCCGCTCCGCCAACCCTTCCGCCTCCCGTGATGACGATGCCGACAGAATCCCGCCGCCCTTGCCGCGGCCGCCCGCGTGAATCTGGGCCTTCAGTACCACGGCGCCGCCAAGTCGCTCGGCGACACGCGCCGCATCGGCGGGCGTCGTGACCGCCTCTCCTTTTGGAACGGGCACCCCATACGCGCCAAGGATCGCCTTCGCCTGAAACTCATGGATCTTCATAGCTTATCTCCAGTGCAACCTCTTCACTGGATCGATCCCCCTTTACCACGCACACCACCCTCAATCACAGCCTACCCAGGAAGAGTTCTGGGGTCGGTGGCCAGGAGCACGCGTACCAATGGCCGCCCAAAATTAACAGGAAGCATTGGAAGCAGGACCCGAGAAGGTAAGGTAATGAATGAGACCGTCAAAGCCTTGCAATCAGAATGTAGAGCTGTATGACGGTTTCGGATGACGAACAGATACCATAGTGCAGATAGTGTCGTCAAGCCTCACGGCATGGGACTAGGTTGCGACCTTTGGTTGCGGTCAGGTTAAGCGGCACGTTGGACGGACATTTCAATTTCGCCTTTGAACATAGAGAGGTATGCCCTCCAGCCGGATGAGCTCTA
This sequence comes from Patescibacteria group bacterium, assembly GCA_035561835.1. Taxonomy (GTDB): domain Bacteria; phylum Methylomirabilota; class Methylomirabilia; order Methylomirabilales; family Methylomirabilaceae; genus Methylomirabilis. The sequence goes on along the minus strand of DATMXF010000266.1, from coordinate 906 downwards.
CGAAACGGCTTTTCGTGGACAAGTCAACGACATCGACCGGCTTGGATAGGGCACATAGCAGCTCGCCGTAGAAGGTGAAAAAGTCCTTTTCCTCAATGCCTTCCACTCCGATGTCGATGTCGCGGCTATCCTTGTCTGGGGACAAACTGGACCCAAAAAGTACCACGTGCTTGACGTGGTACTTCGCGGCTATTTCCTCAATGATTCGCTTGTCCCTATCGGCAATCATGCACCTAGCATAGTATGTCTTGGCAGGATTGACCGTTATCTCAGTGCTAAGGGCATTGCGGATCAGCGGCGCGCGGCAGCGCGTCCGCGTGGCGCTGTTGGTTCGGCCTTCCGCTGTCTCTTGATGATGGCGGCCAGCCCGCGCAGCGCTTCATTGACCGCGTCGTGGTCTGGGAAATACTCCGCCACGTCGGGATCAATGACAACCACGTTGGCGCCTTCGGCGTATCGTTTGGCGTACTTGCCTCGTACGCCGCCGCTGAAATCGTACTCTTCCAGCATGTCGGGATCATTCCTTACTCTCTTCATACCTAATCCTCTCTTTGTTGGCCGCGAGCCTCGCGCTGATAAGTCGTATTCGGTCACCCCGTTCGGTATGTACAACGACCAAGAGGCGATGTCGGTGGGAATGGCCAAGCAGCACGAAGCGCTCCTCGTCTTCAGAATGCAGAGGATCATCGATCGTTTTCGACAGGGGATCCTGGAATGCCGTGCTGGCTTCGTCGAAGGACACTCCGTGTGATTTCGGGGACATAATAGTGAACAACTACCGCCTGGAAGGCGGTAGCTTCGGACCATCGTCGATTAGAAATCGACTGTCGTCCTCGACCGGTTCTCCTTCTTGCTCGGCGATATATTGAGCGACCATTTGATCGGTGATCGTCCCGGAGCTCACGG
>DATMXF010000265.1:0-8173 GCA_035561835.1 Patescibacteria group bacterium | reverse complement strand
GGGTGGACAATATCGACGTCGAGGCGGCGACAGCTCGCGGCGTCCTGGTGATGAATGCCCCGAGCGGCAATACCCTGGCCACCGCCGAGCATACCTTCTCGCTCCTGCTGTCCCTCGCCAAGAATATCCCGCAGGCGACCGCCTCGATGAAGGGCGGCCGGTGGGAGAAGGGGGCATTTCTCAGTGTCGAGTTGGGGGGTAAGACATTGGGGATCATCGGCTTGGGGCGGATCGGCGGCGAGGTGGCTCGACGCGCCAAAGGGTTTGCTATGCGCGTCATCGTCTCTGATCCCTTTGTGTCCGAGGAGACCGCGACCGCGCTGGGGGTCGAACTGGTGGAACTCCCGGACCTGTTCCAGCGGTCGGATTTTATCACCGTTCACACCCCCATCACCCCGGAGACGTACCATCTCATCGATCGCGAAACGATCGCGCAGATGAAGACGGGGGTTCGGATTATCAATTGCGCGAGGGGCGGGATCGTCGACGAGACGGCCCTGTATGAGGCGATGAAGGCCGGCAAGGTTGCGGGCGCGGCTATGGATGTGTTTGAACAGGAGCCGACCACCGACTCGTCGCTGTTTACACTCAACAACTTCATCTGCACTCCGCATATCGGCGCGGCGAGCGAGGAAGCGCAGGAGAATGTCGCCGTCGAGATCGCCCAGCAGGTCGTCGAGTACCTCCAGAAAGGGCTGATCAGGAACGCCGTAAATGCCCCGTCGATCGATCCGGCGCTGTACAAGATGCTTCAGCCGTACCTCACTCTGTCCGAGAAACTGGGCCGCCTGACCTCTCAGCTTGCCGAGGGGGGGCTGCGCCAGATTCGGATCGATTACCGGGGCGAGATTGCGGGCTACGACCCGGCGCCGCTCACCGCGTCCGTCGTCAAGGGGGCGCTGGACCCCTTCTTGGGCGATGAGGTCAACTACGTCAACGCCTTGGCTCTAGCGAAAGGGCGCGGCATCCGGATCATTGAGAGTAAGGTGCTGGAGGAGGCCGACTACACGAGCCTCATCACCGTCTCGATCAAGGGCGACCGTGGCACGAGTGAGGTTGCAGGGACGCTCTTCAGCCGCCGCGAGCCCAGGGTCGTCCGGATCAACGAATTCCGTCTGGAAGCCATCCCCGAAGGGTACCTCCTGATCTTCTCCAACCTGGACGTACCAGGAGTCATTGGGACGATCGGCACCTTGCTCGGAAAGCACCGGGTCAACATTGCCGGAATGCAGTTGGGGCGGGAGCAGCCCGGCGGTCGGGCCGTATCGGTGGTGAATGTCGACAATCCTGTTCCCGCTCATGTCATCGATGAGATCCGGCGGCTCCCCAATATTGTCTTCGTCAAGCTGGTGAAGGCCTGAAAACAGCCATCAGCGGTCAGCGATCAGCAGTCAGCGATCAGGAAAAGCTGAATGCTGATGGCTGAATGCTGATAGCTGATCTTCAATGAGCGACTTCGAATATTCCCCCAAGACCGCCATCCCGAAAGGGGTTCGGGTCTTCTCGCCGGAGGAGACCGCACTACGCCGCTGGGCTGAGCGCCGGATCCTTACGGTCTTCGAGCGATGGGGGTTCCAAGAGGTCATCACCCCGACGTTCGAATATCTGGAGGTCTTCTCGGGAGAACCGGAGCGGGAGGGCGGAGACAAGATCTTCAAGTTCGTCGACCGGCAGACCGGCCGCCTGCTCGCGCTGCGGTACGACCCGACCCCTCAGGTGGCGCGCCTCGCGGCGACCACCCTTCGGCACCGGCCCTTGCCGTTGCGTCTTTCGTACGCGACGAATATCTTTCGCGATGAGGCCCCTCAGACGGGTCGGCAACGCGAGTATGTCCAGCTTGGCGTGGAGCTGATCGGGTTGGAGCGACCGGAGGCCGATGCCGAGATGGTGGCGATGGCGGTAGAAGGCTGCCGGGCCCTCGGCCTGCAGCGCTTTCAAATCGATGTGGGGCAGATCGAGTATGTGCGGGGGCTCGTCGATGCCCTGGGGCTTCCACCTGATCGACGCCGAGCGCTGGTCTCGGCCATCGATAGGAAGGATACTGTCGAGATTGAACTACTCGTCCGAGGTCTGGACGCCGACGACAAGTCCAAGCAGGCTGTGTTGGAACTGCCGATGCTCTATGGAGGGAAGGAGGTCCTGGCTCGCGGGCGGGATCTGGCGCCTAACCGCCGGTCACAAGAGGCCCTGCGAAACCTCACCCAGGTCTATGAGGTGCTGGAGCAGTACGGCCTGGCGGATCAGGTCATCATTGATCTCGGTGAAGCGAGGGCCTTCGAGTACCACACCGGTGTCACCTTTTCGGCATTTGCGCAGGGCCTGGGTTCCGAGATTTCGCGCGGCGGCCGATACGACGATCTGATCGGTGGATTTGGGTATCCTTGCCCCGCCACCGGCTTCGCCTTCGATCTGGACAAGGTCATGGAGGCGGTCGCGACCGAGAACCGGCCTCCGCTTGCGACCGGTCAGAGGTTCCTGATTATCGACTTCAACCCCGATAAGCGGAACGCCCTTCGCGTCGCGCGGCTTCTGCGGGAACAGGGTTACACGGCGGCGAGAGACATCATCACGCGGGACCTGGAAGGCTCATTTGACTATGCCAAGAGATCTGGGATCGGCCGAGCGATCGTGCTGGGCCTTCCTTATCTGCCTCAAGATGAGTTGCTTATCAGGGATCTTGCCTCTGGGACTGAGGAGCGGGTCCCGATCGAGCGGTTTTGCGGCGAGGTCGAACGTGGAGAGCGGCGATGGCTAATGTAATCGTTGTCGGCACGCAGTGGGGCGATGAAGGGAAGGGGAAGATTGTTGATCTTCTCTCTGAGTATTTCGATGCCGTGGCCCGGTACCAGGGTGGGTCCAATGCCGGCCATACGGTCGTCGTAGAAGAGGAGAAGATTGTCCTGCATCTGATCCCGTCAGGCGTGCTGAGGAAAGGGAAGGTCTGCATCCTGGGGAACGGCGTGGTGATCGATCTGACCGCCCTCATCCAGGAAATGGATCAGCTCGGCAGGCTGCACGTGAAAATCGAGGAGAACTTCTTCATCAGCAAGAACGCACATCTGGTGCTTCCCTACCATCAGATCCTGGATGCCGAACAGGAACGGCTCCGAGAGGGTCGGCCGATCGGAACGACCAGACGCGGGATCGGTCCGGCCTATGTTGATAAGATGGCGAGGACGGGGATCCGGGTGGGCGATCTGACCGACCGCGAGCTCTTCAAGGAGCGCCTCCGCAGTAACCTTGAAGAGAAGCGAGCCCAGTTCCCCCACCATCAGGAGTTGCAGGAGCTGGATCACGACAAGATGGCGGCGGAGCAGCTTGAACAGTTTGAGCGCATCCGCAGTTGTGTGGTAGACAGTTCCCTCGTCATTCATGACCTGATCAAAACCGGGAAGCGCGTCCTGTTCGAGGGGGCGCAGGGGACCCTCCTGGATGTCGATCTCGGGACCTACCCCTACGTGACCTCATCGAGCGCCACGGCCGGAGGCGCCTGCACCGGGACCGGGGTCAGTCCGCTCACGATCGACGGCGTCCTTGGCGTCACCAAGGCCTATACGACGCGTGTCGGCGAGGGGCCGATGCCGACGGAGCTCACGGATAGCATCGGTCAGATGCTGCAGACGCGCGGGCAGGAGTTCGGGGCCACAACGGGACGACCGAGGCGCTGCGGCTGGTTCGATGCCGTGGCCGTCAGATACAGCGCCAGAATCAACGGCCTCTCGGCTCTCGCCCTGATGAAGCTGGACGTCCTGGACGCCTGCGACTCGATTCGGATCTGTACGAGCTACCGATGCAACGATGCGATCCTTCGAGAGTTTCCGAACGAGATCGGTCTGCTGCAGGCGTGTGAGCCGATCTATGAAGAGGTGCCAGGCTGGAACCAGAGTATCGCCGGCATCACCTCATACAAGCGTCTGCCGGCCAACTGCCGGGCCTATATCGAGCGGATTGAGGGGCTGACAGGGGTCAAGGTCGGGCTCATCTCCACAGGGCCCCGGCGGGACCAGACGATCCTTCGCTCGACACCGGCCTTGCGGCAGTGGGGGCTGACACGCTAAGCTGCCCTAGAAAGAGCGTTCAGCAGTCAGCCATCAGCTTCAGTCAATACGGCAACCCATCAGAATAGCTGATCGCTGAAAGCTGACAGCTTCCATTTTCACGACCCGTTAGCTCAGTTGGCAGAGCTCCTGCCTTTTAAGCAGGGAGTCTCGGGTTCGAGTCCCGAACGGGTCACCACCCCACCCTGCTCTCGCCCTCACGCTGAAGGGCAGGCACGCGTTGAACACCCTGCTGGTAGCCACTAAAACGGCTGAACACTGCCTCCGTGCTCAAGGAGTCCTTCGGCCAGTTGTGGAGCGACGAGAGAGAAGGCTGGGCGCAGCGATTCTTTGAGTGCTGACGCGTGAGCCTGAAGTGGTAACGCCTGCAACCCTACGAGACATTCGCTGAGATGATCGATCGGCATTGGGATGGAATCGCCGCTTACTGCAAGCCCGAACACACGGTCTCGCTGGGATTCGTCGAGGGACTGCACACCACGATCCGTGTTATCCAGCGCCGCGCATACGGACTGCGTGACGAGGAGTATCTGCGGCTCAAGATCCTGACTTGCATGCTGCCGGTCATGTGAACACATCAGAATTCACCCACACGATTACGCGAAGAGCCGTAACTACTCAGGTAGATAGACTGAAGGCTGAAGGCTTTTAGGGGTAAGTCATGCGTGATCATACAAAACTCCGAAAAGGTCTTGAATAGCTTGATTCGTGCCTTGCGAGATAATAATTTATAGCCTTCAGCCTAAACACCTGAGTAGTTACTAATCACTCCCCCTCACGGAAAATAATTCATGCGCATCGGCCCCCACCAGCTCAAAAATAACCTGATTGTCGCCCCCATGGCTGGCGTGACGGATCGGCCTTTCCGCATGTTGTGCAGGAGCATGGGCGCAGGCATGGCGGTTAGCGAAATGGTGGCCTCCAACTCGCTGCTGTATGGTTCGGAAAAAACCAAACGGCGCGCCAATCACGAGGGCGAAACCGATCCGATCTCGGTGCAGCTCCTCGGCGCCGACCCGAAAATGCTGGCACAGGCTGCCCGTTACAACGTAGATGCGGGCGCGCAAATCATAGACATAAATATGGGCTGCCCGGCGAAAAAAATCTGCAATGTGATGGCCGGTTCCGCGCTGTTGCAGAATGAGGCACTGGTGGCGCAAATACTTGAAACGGTAGTGGCGGCGGTGAGCGTACCGGTCACCTTGAAAATCCGCACCGGATGGGATACGCAAAACCGCAATGCGGTGCGCATCGCGCAGATCGCCGAAATCAGCGGTATCCAGGCGCTTGCCATTCATGGCCGCACGCGCGCCTGCGCCTACACCGGCGAGGCGGAATATGACACCATCGCGGCAGTGAAAGCCAGCGTGAAGATTCCCATCATCGCCAACGGCGACATCACCACCCCGGAAAAAGCCCACTATGTTGTGCAGCACACCGGTGCGGATGCCGTGATGATAGGCCGCGCCGCGCAGGGCCGTCCGTGGCTGTTCCGCGAGATCGCACATTTTCTCGATACCGGTCTACACCTGCCCGCGCCACAAGTGGTTGAAATCCAGCGCGTGCTGCTCAATCACCTGCACGGCCTGTACGATTTGTACGGCGAACATACCGGCTTGCGTGTGGCGCGTAAGCACATCTCCTGGTACACCAAAGGGCTGGCCGGTTCGGCACAGTTCCGTCGCTACATGAATCAACTGGAAAGCATTGCGGAACAATTGAAGGCAGTAAATGATTTTTTTGATGGTCAGTTGCAGTGTGGGGAACGCCTGCACTATGCCGAGGAGCAGATTGGAAAATAGGGACAGTGACTATTTGTGTAGATTTGCCTGCATCGGCTGATAACCAAGGCATCAACTCGGCACGGCTTCGCCGCGCCGGTTATGCTCGCCGTTTGACCGCAGTAGGCCGATGGGTATGTAATTCGGATCGTCGCCCCCGTCAGGGATCAAGGCCAGGATCCCGTTGAGCGCAGTGCGCCGGCTCGAAGCGACCATCTGGAGGCTTCCCGGGAGCCGAACGTGAGGCGCGAGAGCGTAGATTGGTGGTGCTCGCAGAAACGGCGTCTGCCGCCGAGCGGGGTGTAGATTACACTCCCCATAACCCGCACTGGGCTCATTTAAGGATGAGGTTGTCGTAATATCGGACTAATCCGGTAAGGCCGCCCATCGTCAGAGGGATAAGCCGCCGCCGCTGCCGGCGTGGGCGGGTCAGAATCATCTTGACCGGTTGGGCTAGGTGCGAGATATTACAATTAAATCGGCATGGAAGAGTAGGTTTCACCGAGGAGATAGCCTGCTGGCATGTGTCGGCTTCTCAAACGACTGACTTCACAGTGATGCTTACCGGGTTCCAACGCAGGCTCTTGCCATCGCACAACGTGACGGGTCACAGAGGGATATGAAGCTCGAAGATCGGATCACAATTACCCCAGGCGTTCGTGGCGGGAAGCCCTGTATTCGTGGGACGCGCATTACAGTGTATGACATCCTCGAATACCTCGCAGGGGGGATGACTGAGTCGCAGATTCTTGGTGACTTTCCCAGCCTGACGCAAGAAGACGTCCGGGCGTGTCTCGTGTTCGCCGCTGCCCGCGAGCGTAGGTTGGCGGTTCCTCCGGCGGCGTGAAGCTTCTGTTCGACGAGAATCTCAGTCCCCGGCTAGTTGATCTGCTCCAGCCTCAGTTTCCTGCCAGCGAACATGTTGAGTCCGCGGGGATGCGTGGCAGTCCAGATAGTCGTATCTGGCAGTACGCCAAAGACCATGGGCTCACGATCGTCTCGAAGGACAACGACTTCCGGCAGCTCTCCTTCCTTCACGGACCGCCTCCCAAGGTTGTATGGTTGTCCGTGGGAAACGCTGGGACCGAGATCATCGCGAGCCTGCTCCGTGCTCGCGTTGATGTCCTGCGGGAGTTTCTCGCATCGCCCGAAGTAGGGCTGCTCGTACTGGAGACGTATCCAGAGGAGACATAATTCCGGCCTACATTCAGGATTCGGTTGCACGGGTAGAGACCCTGAGGGACACATGAGTTTTGAGCGCATCCCCTTGGGAACGTCATAAAGTTATTCTGCGGCACAGATAACAACGCTCATCATGCTGCCATCTTTTCCCGCGAAAGGAATCATCAGATCGAGGCGCCGGAGGGTCACATATTTGCATCGAATCCCGGACGGGTCGCCACTCAAATATTCTGTGACGCCACGTAGTAGTGTGTCCCATAACTCAACTGCCCCGCTTAATATATCCTTGAAAGGAAAACGCCGGCCAGCTTTTTAGTCGGTGTCTAGACGGCAGTTTGGTGAAATGCCACCCGATCAAGACACCACCCGACCACGTCGCTTTCCCTTCGTACTTCTTGTGCTCATGGGAACGTTACTCGACGGGTTCCCTCTCCTCACAGTTCTCCTTACTCCGAACCTGTAAGTACGCCTCAGAAACGCGGAACGATACCTATCTCAATGGAGTTGAATGCCGGCAATCGATTCGAACAAGTGAAGGTCTGCGGGCGCACTCTGCACGGCTATCACAGGACAAAGGACGGTGAGAGACGGTTTGACAACTTTTGAATTAGTGATATATTACAGTAGGGGTATGCACTTGACTCCACTAACCCCAAGATATAGTGTTTCGCTCCATGGAGGACTACCCCCGGACGCTCACGGAATTCGAGCAGCGGTTTGCCACGGAGGATGCCTGCCGGGCCTACCTGACCCAGCTTCGCTGGCCCGAGGGGGTGGCCTGTCCACGATGCAAGGATCGCACGGGGTGGGTAACCCGCCGGGGCCTGTGGCTGTGCGCCGGGTGCCGGTACCAACTCTCCGTCACCGCGGGGACGATCTTCCACGACACCCGCTTGCCCCTGACTCTCTGGTTCCGGGCCATCTGGTGGGTGACCAGCCAGAAGACTGGGCCAGCGCCCTGGGGTTGCAGCGGGTCTTGGGCCTGGGGAGCTACCGGACGGCATGGACGTGGCTCCACAAGCTCCGCCGAGCCATGATCCGCCCCGGCCGCGACAGCCTCACAGGGCGGGTCGAGGTGGATGAAACGTACCTCGGCGGCGCGAAGCCCGGCAAGCGGGGACGCGGGGCCGTCGGCAAGGCCCTGATCGTCGT
>DATMXF010000264.1:0-14463 GCA_035561835.1 Patescibacteria group bacterium | reverse complement strand
GATTTCGAGAATATTGCGATCGGGATCAAGGAGGCGAAGCACAAACAGTTTGAGATCGGTCTCGTACTCGAGCGGCTCGTGGAGAAGGGGAAGATTATGGTCAAGCGGGCCTACGCCGACTGGGGACGCTACGCCGAGTATAAACGGGCGCTTCACGAGGCGGCCATTGAGTTGATCGACATCCCGCAGAAGCGAATCAGCGGCAAGAACAGTGCCGACATCCGGCTCGCGGTAGATGCGATGGATATGGCCTATTCCAAGGAGCATCTTGATACCTTTGTCATTGTGTCCGGCGACAGTGATTTTTCGCCGTTGGTCTCCAAGTTGCGAGAAAATAACAAGGAGGTCATCGGCCTCGGCGTCAAGAATTCGGTTTCTGAGCTGTTGGTGGACAACTGCGACGAATTCATCTACTACGAAGATCTGATCCGCCATCTCAAGAAACCACCCGTCCTTTCCGGTCTACCCGAGAAGAAGGTGGAGGTATTTGAACTCCTTGGAGACTCCATCCAGGCTCTCCTTCGGGAGAATAAAGAGGTACTCTGGGGCTCAATGGTGAAGCAGACGATGATCCGCAAGCGGCCCTCCTTTAACGAAGGATATTACGGGTACAGTACCTTTTCCAAGCTGCTGGAGGACGCCGCCAAACATAATATTATCGAGCTGAAGCGGGATCCTAAGAGCGGGACGTACATCATCACCAGTTTCGCGGAGGCCACATAATAGGCTGGAGACCGAGGGCTGAAGACTTTTAGCGGTGTTCAGTCCCCCCGTAAGCCTCTTTGCTTTGAGTAGGGGCAGAATGGCCTACAAGACACTGATGTACACGGTACAGGGTTCGGTGGCTACGATTACCCTGAACCGACCTGACTGCTACAATGCTTTGAACAGGCAGATGGTGGAGGAACTGCTGGAGGTAGTCCTCGCCTGTCACGAGGATCGAGCGGTTCGCGTAGTCGTGCTGACGGGCGCCGGTCAAGCCTTTTGCGCCGGCGGAGATGTCAGAGATCTCATCGAGCATGCCGGTACCCTAACCCTGCATATCAAACGGCTGTTGGCGTCTCTCCACAGCGTGATCTCATGCATCTGTCGGATGCCGAAACCGGTCATCGCCGGCGTGGGTGGGGTGGCCGCCGGCGCCGGAATGGGCTTGGCCATGGCCTGCGATCTGGCGGTGGCGACTCAGTCGGCCCGATTCACCATGGCCTATACGAGGCTCGGACTGCCCCCTGATGCCGGCTCAAGTTATTTTCTTCCTCGATTGGTAGGGTTGCGACGGGCGATGGAGTTAACCTTCACCAACCGGATTCTGACGGCAGACGAGGCGAAAGAATGGGGACTGATCAACCGAGTGGTACCGGATGCTGAGTTCGTGACCGCTGTACGCGTCATGGCCGACGAGCTGGCCGCCGGCTCGTCGCTCGCTCTCGGTCGGGCCAAGCGGCTCCTGTTCATGAGCGACCATGCAAGCCTGGAGACCCAGATGGAGAACGAAGCTCAGCTCATCGCCCTCAGCAGCCAGAGCGCAGATGTTCGCGAAGGGGTGAAGGCCTTTGCTGAGAAGCGTCCGCCGATATTCAGTGGGCAGGAGCGGGGAGGGAGCTGAGGAGGTTACAGGCTCTCCTCTCGTTGACAAGTTGCCATACGTGGGGTAAGGTCAACAGCAAGCAGGTAGTAACTACTCAGGTGTTTCGGCTGTAGGCTGTTAGTCGTTGCGCATGGACCGAATCAAGGTGCCCAGAACTTTTTCGGTCTCCATCATTTTCGCGTCGCATTCGGAAACACCTGGCTCCTCTGTGCGCGTTCCTACAGTCTAAAAGACTACAGTCTATCTACCTGGGTAGTGACAGCAGGTACACAACGGTGGGCGCTGAGCGGACACACCCTGATCATCCCGTACTCGCAGTTGGGGCGGTGGTCGTGAGAGACGGAAAGGTGCTGCTGGTCTTGCGGGGCCGGGAGCCGGGACGCGGCCTCTGGAGTCTGCCAGGCGGCGTCGTTCACCTTGGCGAAACGTTGCGGTCAGCCGTCGTTCGTGAGCTTCGCGAGGAGTGCGGGATCGAAGTGGCCGTCGCGGAAACCGCTGAGGTCGTGGAACGGATGGTCCCGGATGCCGAGGATCGCCTGCAGTATCATTACGTCATCATCGACTACCATGCGAAATGGCTGCAAGGCGAGCTCGCCGCCTCGGAAGAGGTAGAAGACGCTCGCTGGGTAGATCCCGATAGTCTGGATCGATATCATATGACCTATGGCACGGCGGGCGTGATCCGCCGCCTGCTGGCCAAGCCTGCCCGTGCGACGGCGGATACGCGAAGCGGTGGGGTCCAAGACCTGAGCGGGTAGTGGAAGGGCTGTTCGACGTGCAACTCACCGTCAACGGGAAAACGCGTACAGCGGCAGATGACGCGACGATCACCAGGCTGCTGGAGGAATTACAGATCAATCCGCTCAGGGTGGCGGTCCAGCTCAATGAGCGGATCATCAAGCGTGAGCTGTATGAGCGCACTCTGCTGCAGGCGGGGGACACGCTGGAGATCATTACCTTCATGGCCGGCGGGTCCTCATGAGGAGCGGGACGGTGTTGGAGAATAGTGTGAGAGAGAGGGGCGATATTCTAAAAATTGGCGACAGAGAGTTCCGGTCGCGACTCATCGTCGGGACGGGTAAATTCCCGGACCATCGGACGATGCAACAGGCTCACGAGGCCTCCGGCGCCGAGATGGTGACGGTGGCGGTCAGAAGGGTGAATCTGGATCGAACTCAGGAGTCGCTTCTGGACTACATCGATACCGAGCGGTACGCGCTTCTCCCTAATACCGCCGGCTGCTACACTGCGGAAGAGGCGATCAAGACAGCGATGCTGGCCCGAGAGGTCGGTCTCTCGCACATGGTCAAACTGGAGGTGATCGGCGATCAGCGGACCCTCTTCCCGGACAACGAGGAACTACTGAAGGCGACCAAAGTATTAGTCAAGGAGGGTTTTGTGGTCTTGCCTTACACCAACGACGATCCGATCATGGCGAAGAAGCTGGAGGATGCCGGCGCAGCCGTCGTGATGCCGCTCGCTGCCCCGATCGGTTCCGGTCTTGGGATACGAAACCCGCACAACATCAGGATCATTCTCGAGGCGGCGCGGGTCCCGATTATTGTCGATGCGGGGGTGGGTACGGCGTCGGATGCCTCTATCGCTATGGAGTTGGGATGTGATGGCGTGCTGATGAATACGGCGATTGCCTGCGCGAAAGATCCCGTCGGGATGGCGACAGCGATGCGACACGCGATAATCGCCGGGCGATTGTCGTACCTGGCCGGACGGATACCCAAGAAGCTGTACGCCAGCGCCTCAAGCCCGCTCGAAGGCATGATCGAGTAACACCAGTTCCAGGTTTCGAGTTTGGAGTTTTGAGTTAGGTATGCGATCCGTGGAACTCGAGACGACTTCTTCAACCCGAAACTCGCAACCCGAAACTCGCAACCCGTCTTCATGGGGTCTGTACGTCGTAACCGACCGCTCCCTCACGAACGGTCGGCCCCTTGAGGTCGTCATCGAAGCTGCGCTTGCCGGTGGGGCGAAAGCCGTCCAGCTTCGTGAGAAGGATCTCTCGACGCGGGACCTCTATCAACTGGTGGAGCGACTCCTCCCTATTGTGCGCGGACGAGGCGCCAGCCTCCTTATCAATGATCGAGTCGATCTGACGTTGGCCCTGCCGATCGACGGTGTTCATCTTTCCAGAACAAGCCTCCCGCCTGCCGAGGCGCGGGCCCTGTTGGGTCCGGCGCGTCTGATCGGCGTCTCCTGCCACTCGCTTGAAGAGGCGATTGAGGCTGAGAGAGACGGAGCGGATTTTATCGTATTCGGTCCGCTGTTCCCGACGCCGTCCAAGGTAGCGTACGGACCGCCCGTTGGCCTCACGCGGCTCAGTGAGGTGAGACGGCAGGTTCGACTTCCAATCCTGGGGATTGGAGGGATCACTGTCGTCAGTGTGGCCTCTGTCATGGCGGCCGGCGCCGACGGGGCGGCCATAATCTCTGCTGTGATGACGGCCGACAATCCGGCCGATGCTGTGTCTGCCCTGCTCCAGGGCGTCCGCTCTGCAGCCAGGGGTACAGCAGTGCGCTAGGTTCTGACAATGTGGATTGTGATTGATGGCTATAATCTGATCCGTCGTTCCCCTCAGTTTTCCCTCCTTGATCGCCGAGATATGGAAGAAGGTCGGGAAGCGCTCCTGACAACATTGGCTGCTTACCGACGCATCAAGGGTCACCGAATTACTGTAGTGTTCGATGGCTGGGAACGAGGTGGGATGAGCGAACAGGTAAAACTCGCCGCCGGCCTGCAGGTGGTGTTTACGCGTCGCGGGGAGCAGGCCGATCAGGCTATCCTGCGATTTGTTGAGAAAGCCCCCTCGGGGGCGGTCGTAGTCACCTCAGATCGAGCGCTGGCAGATGGCGTCACACGGACCGGCGCTGTGACCCTCTCTGCCGAAGAGTTTCACGAGCGTCTGGATCGTACGCTGCGAGAAGGGGGTGGGGGAGAGTTTCAAAAAGATGATGATGAACCGGACTCCGAATATCCAGGACCTCGGAGCCGAAAGGGCCCAACTCGACGCCCATCGAAGCAGGCTAAGCGTCGGATCACCACGCTCAAACGCTTGTGAGCGTTCCAGGGGTTTAGGCTGAAGACCGAAGGCCGAAGCATAGGCATATCAATCGTTACACAAGGCACGAATCGAGCCATTCAAGACCTTCTCGGTTCCTACCCCCAAAAGTCTTCAGCCTTCAGTCTACCTACCTAAGCAGTTCCGAATCATTCATAAAGACGAAGAGGAGAGGATCTTCCTCTCCTCTTCGTCGCATTCTGTCACGCCTGACGGAATGATCGACAGATCAGATCGTCGGCAGATCAGACTCACCTAACGGCGTCTTTCAAGGCTTTTCCCGCCCTGAATCGCGGGGTCTTCGCCGCCTTGATCTTGATGATATCACCCGTTTGAGGATTGCGTCCGTTCCGGGCCGCTCGTCTGGCGACCGAGAACGTCCCGAAGCCTACCAGGGTGACCTTCTTCCCCTTCTTGAGTGAGTCCCGTATCCCTGCTGTGACACTGGCCAGGGCCGATTCCGCCGCCTTTTTCGTGATGCATGCATCCTTGGCAACCTTGTCCACGAGTTCCGCCTTGGTCATGCCCCCTCCTTTCGCAGTACATTCAGTAATAATAAGTCGATCACCATCCGCTCCTGCCGACCCGCCTTGGAAGCTCTTACCAGACTCTCCTATGATCTGTCAAGGGAAAAAAGGCCTCAGCAAGTTAACATAGTGCAGGACAATCATGGCGCATAGTCTCCAAACGACCCTGCTCTACCCCAGATCCCTCGCATAAGGTAGAGACACTCGTCCTTCACCGATCACACCTGATCTTTGAGTCCAGGAATTTGGAATTCTACTTGTCGCATCCTGTCAGGCTACGCTATAGTCGGCTCAATGGCACGGACGCAGGAAAAAAGAATCCTCTGCTCCAATCGGCGGGCGAGGTATGAGTACCAGATCGAAGAGGTCATCGAGGCCGGGATAGCTCTCACCGGGACCGAGGTGAAATCACTGCGGGAGGGCGGGGCCGACCTGAAAGACAGCTACGCCGCGATCGAGGGCGAGGAGGCATATCTGTTTAACTGTCATATCAGTCCGTATGCTGCCGGCAACCGTTTCAATCCGGACCCCAATCGGACGCGAAAACTCCTGTTGCACCGTGAGGAGATCATGAGGCTCATGGGGAAGGTCCAGACAAAGGGCCTCACCGTGATCCCCCTGAGTGTCTATGTGGCTGGACGGAAGATCAAGGTAGAGCTGGCCTTGGCCCGCGGGAAGAAGCTGTACGATAAGCGGGAAACCCTGAAGCAGCGCGCGATGACGAAAGAGATGGCCCAGCTCACTCGCGGCCGCTCCGACCGGGGGTAGCCGTTGACTTTTCCAGCCGATCGGTTTAAGCTGTAAGTAGTTTTCTGCCTGTACGCCCAATCATGCACTGTACCGTCTTTCGTATGGGGGCGCTCCGGTTTCGACGGGGGCAAGGGCGTCAGGGCTGCGTGCCGAGGACCCATCACCTCGTGAAAAGGTGGGAACACAAGCAACTGCCAATCACGAACTGGCACTGGCTGCCTAAGGGTGGCCACGTCCACCCCGCCTCGCTCGTCGGGCGGGATCTGGGCGCCGACTAGACGGGCTGGCTTGCCTCTCTCGCTTTGGGGAGGCGGGCAAGATCACATGAGCTAGCCGCTCCGGGACCCCGCCTGTGGGGGCCAAGAGGGGCGAATATTCATACGCAGGCTACGCACGTAGATGCTCTTTCCGACATGTTCTCGGACGCGGGTTCGACTCCCGCCGCCTCCACCAATGCAATACAATTGAACAGCCCTCCGGACTCTCCAGTTCGGAGGGCTGTTCAATTTTGGGCAGCGGGTACTGTCCTAATTTCGTTCGCCAACCGCTGCCTGGTCATTGCGAGCGACCAACGGGAGCGTGGCAATCCAACCGTTCTGCCTTCCTGGTCTTGAAGAACGGTGAGATTGCTTCGCCTTCGGCTCGCAATGACGCGTGGAGTGGCTTGTGAGCAAGTGATACTTTCTCCAGTGGGCTTGAATTAGGACGCTACATGGACACCGTTTCGGCTTGACACTTGGTCTTGATAGGCTATACTGATGGCCGGTTGCTTCCCTGAAGTATCGGGCGGGTCGTAGCCGGGCGAATAGCTCAGCGGGAGAGCACCTGCCTTACAAGCAGGGGGTCGGAGGTTCGACACCTTCTTCGCCCACCAGTAATTTCAGTCAGGCTGAAATTACTGGGGATGGTGGTTGGCTTTTACCGAAAACTTTACCAATCACTCCTCACTATTCACTAATCACTGCCTTTGCGGGGTCGTAGTTCAGTCGGTTAGAACGCCGGCCTGTCACGCCGGAGGTCGCGGGTTCGAGTCCCGTCGGCCCCGCCACTCACCTGGTCACGCCAAAGCCGAAAGCGGCGCCGATCGCCATCGCATCAAGAAACAAGGTCGTTGTCCAACCGATTCTGACGCGGTATCGCTCACCACACCAGGCTGTCATTAATCCAACGATGTAGCAAGAGATCGCCTCTGCGAGCTTCAGCCTCTGGCTGCCTTCTCGAGTCTGCCGCTTCGAAAACTTGATTGTACCATTGCGCTCCTGGTTCAATATTGTTAGCATCATCGGATGAAAATTCTTTGTGCGGCTTCCGAGGCTGCGCCTTTCGCTCACACCGGCGGACTGGGTGACGTGGCCGGCGCCTTACCAAAGGCGCTCGGTCGGCTTGGGCATGATGTCCGGCTCATTATGCCGCTCTACCGCGCCGTAGACGCTAGGCGACACCGGCTCCGCATCATTACGGATAGGCTGAGCATTCCGGCGGCCATGGGCTTGCAAACAGTGGACGTGCTGGAGGGGAGCCTCTCCAGCGGGGTGCCGGTCTACTTTGTTCGCCACGACCCCTCGTTTGATCGCGCCGGCCTCTATCAGACCCCATCCGCCGAGGATTACCCCGACAATGCGGAGCGCTTCGGCATGTTCTGCCGGGCAGCTTTGGAGGTGTGCCGACAGATCGATTTTCAGCCGGAGGTTCTGCATGCTCACGACTGGCAGACGGCCCTGCTGCCTGTCTATCTGAAGACGACCCTCTCCGGCGATCCATTTTTTCAGCGGACTGCGACCGTCTTCACTATTCACAACCTGGGCTACCAGGGCCTCTTCCCTCCCGAGGCACTGCCGAGACTGATGCTGCCTCGAGAGCTGTTTACGCCGGCGGGACTTGAGTTCTACGGGAAGGGCAATCTGCTGAAAGGGGGGTTATTATTCGCTGACCTCCTTACTACGGTGAGCCGCCGCTACAGCCAGGAGATCCAGACTGTCGATCAGGGGTTCGGTCTGGACGGCGTCCTTAAGGAACGGCAAAGCGATCTGTTCGGCGTATTAAATGGGATCGATCCCGAAGAGTGGAATCCGGCCGGCGATCCTCACATCGCCGCTCACTATACAGTCGATGATCTTTCAGGGAAGGCACGGTGCAAGGCTGATCTGCAGCGTCGGCTCAAGCTCCCGGTCAGGGCGACTGTACCGCTGCTGGCTGTGATTTCCCGGCTGGCCTGGCAGAAGGGATTGGACCTGCTGCACGACATCCTGGATACGCTGATGACGCTGAACGTGCAGCTCGTGCTGCTGGGGAGCGGCGACAAAGAACTCGAAGCAGCCTTTCGTGAGGCGGCGGCCAGGCACCCGTCCAAGTTAGCTGTTCGAATCGGCTTCGACCTGCCGCTATCACATCAGATCGAAGCGGGCGCCGATCTCTTCCTGATGCCCTCACGGTACGAGCCGTGCGGCCTGAATCAGATGTACAGCCTAGCCTATGGAACCATTCCGGTCGTCCGCGCAACTGGGGGACTGGACGATACCATTGTCCGGTTCGATCCTGTGACGGGGCAGGGGAACGGATTCAGGTTCGAGGAAGCCACTGCGACCGCTTTTCTCCAAGCCATCCGGCAGGCTTTGGCGTTGTATCGCGAGAAAGCCCCATGGCCTCGGCTGATCACCAATGCCATGACGGCGGATTTTACGTGGGATCGCTCTGCCAGAGAATATGAGCAGCTCTATCGGCGCGCCGCCGAAAAGATGAAGGGACAGCCCTAGATAGCGCCAATACCCTCGGCGGGATCGGCGCCTCCCCCAGAGACGACCTCTCTCGACAACGGACCTTCTGATTACAAGATTGTGCTTCCATCATTCCGTGTTCCCGCGTAAAATAACGTCTCGTTGTGTCGTCGCTTAACATTGGGTTATCGCATCTGAAGGAAAGGGGAGATCTGCATGAGTGTGTGGAAGAGATTGGGGATTGGACTGCTGATGACAACGATGTTGATCGGTGGAGGTATGGCTTCAGCTCAACAGGGACCGGCAAAAGAGGCCGATCCATTCCAGAAGCTGGGGCTTTCAGCCGATCAGCGGACGAAGCTTGATACGGCCAAGAACGAGCGGATGACGTCGCTGAGCGCGACTCAACAGAAGGTGATGGGGATCCGACAGAAGCTGATGAGTCTTGTCGCGGACAAGAAGGCCCAAGACCGAGAGATCGACAAAATCGCCGATGAATGGGCGGCGGCAGACAGAGAGGCGCTGAAGACGGAAACGAAGTTCTACAAGGCGATACGGCAGATACTGACTCAGGAGCAGCTCACGAAGCTGAGCAAAGGGGATGGTAAGTAGAGGGTGAACGGTGAATGTAACGAAGCGTTAGAGGCGCTACGCTAGGGCGAACCTGTATTCTCCTCTCTTTTAGTGGCTGGGAAGGTGCGTCGCACCGTCTCCTTGCGGTAGGGTTCATGAAGATATTGCCTTGCCGCGTCCTTGGCGATACTGTTAGTCTTGATTGCCAACGCCATCCGGTAGCTCCGTTCTGCCTCCGTCCGCCTCCCTGATAGGTCATGGACCATACCGGTCCGAGTCCAGGCCCACGCCGTCACCCAGGCGTACCGATCAGTCGGCTGCTCGATCGCCTGTCTGAAGAAGCTCAAGGCTGTAGGGTAGTCGCCTCGATCCATGGCGATCTTCCCCATGAGTTGCAGGTACCGTGGCAGCATCTCGTGCGTAAAATGGTACCGGCCCGGATCGAGGTTGGCGCGGATGCGACGGCCGACCTCCAGCGCCTCAGGGAATCGTTCCAGTTCGGAATAGACCAGTGCCGTCTGGAAGTAAAGCTCCGGGTTGCCGGGGAATCGGCGGAGCAATTCTTCAGCCAGCGGCAGGGCCTTCTCAAACTCTTTCTCGGAGCCGGCGTAGATCTGCAGGAGCGCGAGCTTCGCGAGCATCCGAGCCGCAACGCCACGCTCGCTTGCGATCGTCAGCTCCCGTAAAGCTCGCTCGCGATTGCCTGGTGGGAGCGCCAGGTGCACCAAGGGCCGATAGAACCAGGCGATTCGGGAGAATGCGTAGTCGTACAACCCCAAGGCGTAGTAGGCATCGTACCGGATCGGTTGATATAAAAGGCAGGCATCGAGATACGATTTTGTCCGTTTGATCGCCTCATAGGCCGAGAAATAGTTGCCCAGGACGCTGTCGATCATTGCCTTGGAGCCCCAGGCCATCCCGAGGAAGAGCAGGAGGTCAGGCTCTTCTGGGGCCTGTGTGAGGCGCCCCTCGGCCTTGGCGGTGAGCGTTCGCATCGCGGCCAGGAAGGCATCCATCTCCGGGCGGGTCGGCTCCCGATCCTGCAGACGCGCGAGCATCACGAATGCCTGATAGAGTGGCGCCAGCAGCCCGCTCCTATCGACGTCGCCAAGGCGGGCGAATGCCTGCTCAGCCAGGTCATAGTCAAGATTGAGAAGGTGATCGGTCCCGGCCACAGCCAACTCCAAACTCCTCGTATCGGTCCAGAGGTCGGCTCGGCTCAGATCGGGCGGCACGAGCACCAGCAATCCAAGGACAAGGCCATAGAACGCTCGCCTGCCTGCGCTGAGGCTTCGGCAGGCAGGCCGTCCTGTGGTCCCCACACACGCCCAATGCTCCATTCTATAAGCCTCCATGCCCCGTTCACCCAACCCTTACTCCACCTGACCATGCCTTGTCAATGCCCAGGCTTCATGGTATCGTGGCGCCATGCAACTCACGATCCTTGGCTCCGGAACCGCCATCCCAAGCCTGACGCGAGGATCACCCGGCCTTTTGGTCGAAGTGGCCGGTTCCTCGCTGCTGCTCGACGGCGGAACGGGCACGCTCGCGAGACTCCTCAAGGCGGGGATTTCGCTGACTGAACTGGATCGAGTCTTCTATACCCACCTCCATCCGGATCACACCGGCGATCTGGTCCCGCTCCTGTTCGCCCTCAGGAATCCGGTATGGCGGCGGACCAAGCCGTTGTACCTTATAGGCCCTAAGGGATTTCTGGCCTTCTATGAAGGCCTGACTCAACTGTACGGCGACTGGATCGACGCAAAGACGTATGAGTTGGTGATCAACGAGACGCTCCATGAAATCACGGAAGCCGAAGGGTTCCGGGTAATTCCTCGCGAGGTGGTGCACATTCAGCATAGCCTCTGCTATCGGATCGAATCAGCCGACGGCAAGAGCCTGGTCTTCTCCGGCGACACGACCTACTGTGATTCGATGATCGAGGCGGCCAAGGGGGCGGACCTGCTGATCCTGGAGTGCGCTGCCCCCGATGAGCAGCCGATGAAGGTCCACCTGACTCCGACGGAGGCCGGCCGCATCGCGGCCCTGTCGGGCTGCCGCCGGCTGGTTCTGACGCACTTTTACCCGATTTGCGAGGCGTACGACCTCATGATCCCTTGCAAGAAGGTCTTTGACGGTGAGGTGATCCTCGCGGAAGATCTGATGCGCGTGTCGGTGTGAAGAGAAGCGAAGTCATGCACAAGACGCCAGAATTGATCGTGGCCCTGGATGTGGGAGACTTGGCTTCAGCCGCCGCGCTGGTTGAGCAATTGTACCCTACAGTGACGCTCTTTAAGGTAGGTCTCCAGCTCTTTACGGCTGAAGGTCCTCGAGCGGTGGAGACGGTCAGGCAGCGTGGCGGAGAGGTCTTTCTGGATCTCAAACTTCACGACATTCCGAACACCGTGGCCGGAGCGGTCCGTGAGGCCGCACGGCTCGGGACGGTGATGTGTACGCTCCACGCCTCCGGCGGACGGTCGATGCTGCAGGCGGCAATGGAGGCAGTCACTGCAAGCGATTCGCCCATGCGGCTGCTGGCGGTGACGGTGCTGACCAGCCTGGACTCGCAAGGCCTTGAAGAGGTTGTCGGCGGCAAGCCAGATCTTGCGGCGCAGGTTGTCCGTTTGGCCTCGCTTGCGCGGGAGGTCGGGTTGGATGGTGTCGTGGCGTCGCCTCACGAAATCGGCGCACTGCGGGCCGCGCTTGGACCGTCGATGCAACTTGTCATCCCGGGCATCCGTCCGGCATGGGCTGCAGCCGGTGACCAGCGCCGGGTTATGACCCCACAAGAGGCGGCCATCGCGGGTGCAGACTACCTGGTGATCGGGCGGCCGATTACGGCAGCGGCCGATCCGGCAAAGGCGACCCGCCGGATCCTGGATGAACTCAAGACGGTGGCGTACGATGACAGCAGATCTATTTGACCGATTGCCCACCCCACCCCAAAAGGTTCCGGCGCCGCTGGCGGACCGGATGCGTCCAAGGACGCTCCAGGAGTTCGTCGGGCAGGAGCACCTGCTCGGAGAAGGGAAGCTCCTCCGGAGGGCCATGGAGGCGGGAGAGCTGCCGTCGCTGATCCTGTGGGGACCGCCAGGCTCAGGTAAGACGACCCTCGCCTTTTTGTTGGCAGAACGGTGCAAGGCAACCTTTCAGCCATTCTCGGCCGTCACCTCCGGGATCAAGGAGATTAAAGAGGTGATCGCTCGGGCCCAGCAGGAGCGCGTCTATGGCAGACGGACGCTCCTGTTCATCGATGAGATTCACCGTTTCAACAAGGCCCAGCAGGATGCCTTTTTGCCTCATGTGGAAGGGGGAACGATCGTACTGATCGGGGCCACGACCGAGAACCCATCATTCGAAGTCATTGCTCCCCTCCTGTCCCGGGCGAAGGTCGTGACGCTTCGCCCGCTGGCGGAGGACGTGTTAATGGTTATTCTTCGGCGCGCGCTCAGCGATCAGGAGCGGGGGCTCGGCCGCCTTCGGATCGAGGCCGATGACGAGGCGCTACGCGTCATCGCTGGGCTGGGTTCAGGGGATGCCCGCGTATCGCTGAACACCTTGGAGCTGGCGGCGCAGTTGGTAGAGGAGCAGCCTGACGGGAGCAGGCGGTTGACCGCACAGATGGCCCAGGAGGCATCAGGCAGGCGGACGTTGCTGTACGACAAGTCCGGAGAGGAACATTACAACCTGATCTCGGCCCTGCACAAGAGCCTGCGGGGCAGCGACCCTGATGCCTCCCTCTACTGGTTGGCTCGAATGCTGGCATCGGGCGAAGACCCGTTGTACATCGTCAGGCGGCTGGTCCGGTTTGCGTCGGAGGATATCGGCAATGCCGATCCGCAGGCGTTGCAGGTGGCGCTGGCGGCCAAGGACGCCTATCATTTCCTCGGTTCACCCGAAGGTGATCTGGCGCTGGCCCAGGCCGTGGTGTACCTCGCCACGGCGCCCAAATCAAATGCCGTCTATCGGGCCTTTGGTGGAGCGCAGCGGGATGTGGAGGAGGCGCCGCTCGAAGGGGTACCGCTGCACCTGCGGAATGCCCCAACTGCCTTGATGAAAGAGCTGGAATACGGCGCCGGCTACCAGTACCCGCACGATCTGCCTGGGGCCCTTGCCGATCAGGACTACCTGCCTGAGCGGTTGAAGGGTCGGATCTACTACCACCCCACTGACCGTGGGCTTGAGGCTGAGATCGGCCGAAGACTTGCCGAATGGCGTCGCCGGAAGGTGGGGACGCCGTCGTAAGCGATGGGAGCGTCTATGGCTAACATTCAGACCGTTGGAGTCATCGGTGCCGGGATCATGGGGTCCGGTATCGCGCAGGTCGTCGCACAGGGAGGCTACGCCGTCGTCATCAGGGAGGCGGAGCAACGCTTATTGGATAAGGGGAAGCGGGCGATCGACAGCGGGCTGCAACGAGCGGTTGAAAAGGGACGGATGACGGTTGAGGAAAAGGCGACGGTCATTGGCCGGATCAGGTGGACCCTTGCCCTGGAAGAGTTGAGAGAAGCAGACCTGATCATCGAGGCGATCACCGAGGATCTGCCGTTGAAGCAGGAGTTATTTCGTGCCCTTGACCGCCTCTGCCCGCCGAGCACCATCTTTGTCAGCAATACCTCCTCCATCAGCATTGTGGCGCTGGCCTCTGTGACCGGGCGAGCCGATCGGTTTGCGGGCCTGCATTTTTTCAATCCCGTGCCGCTGATGAAGCTGGTAGAGGTAGTCCGAAGCATTCGCACCAGCGCGGAGACCTTTCGGATCGTCTCCGATTTTGCCGTGTCGCTCGGGAAGGAGCCGGTTGCGGCAAAAGATCACTGCGGTTTCATCGTGAACCGCCTGCTGGTGCCGTACCTGTTGGATGGTATTCGTGCGTTAGATGCGGGTGTCGCGTCTGCGGCGGATATCGACAAGGCGATGCGACTCGGCTGCAACCATCCGATGGGTCCCTTGGAGTTGGCCGATTTTGTCGGCATTGACACGACCTACGCCATCGCGAACATCATGTTCGAAGAGTATCGAGAAGCGCGATACGCGCCGCCTCCGCTTCTGAAGAAGATGGTGATCGCCGGCTATTATGGGCGGAAGTCGGGACGGGGTTTCTACGACTACTCAGGCCCGACGCCGCACGCAACGGACCTGGGCCTCTGATGCTGTTGCATAAGTCTGTATACCAGCAACTACAATCCCCCCCATTTTTTTCGCAAAGGGGGGCGCGGGGGGTTTTCATGATGCATGGGT
>DATMXF010000263.1:0-3782 GCA_035561835.1 Patescibacteria group bacterium | reverse complement strand
CCCACCATGCTGACAAGCCCGATGACCGCAATAGCGACCATCAGCTCCACGATGGTAAATCCCCGTTGACCGTCCGCTTGATTCCGTCGACAGACCATCTGAGCACCCTTTGCCCCGGAGATGACTCACTACCGTTAGATCGCTCTCACACCACCTTCATAGCGCCGTGTGCGGAAAGCAAGGGGGGCGGGGAGAGGAGAGTCGCCTCTCCCCGACACCGCGTTTACGGCCGCGTGACGGTCTGCCCATCGCCGGTCATTGTGAGAGTGAAGATCCCAGCCGTCGCACCCTTCGTATACGCGTAGGTCCAGGCTGGACTACCGTTCGCTGGCGGTTGTGGAATCGATCCCGCTCGGATGAACGGCCCCGCTGAGATGCCCGCACCATCGGTCACTGCGCTAGTGAGTTGTGCCGGGCCAGTGCCAGCAACGTTCCCCGCGCAGGTGGCACCGGCCGCCGCAGCATTCGCTGCCGGCCAAGCCGCTATAGTTGCTGGAACGTCGCCGCAGTGGGCCCCGAAGGCAACGAATGCGGCGGCCAACACCTGCGCATCGGCTTGGGCTCTACTGATCCGCGCTCGTGTCTGCATATTGGCATACAACGGGATAGCGATCGCTGACAAAATGCCGATAATCGCCACGACGATCATCAACTCGATCAATGTGAATCCAGCATTACCACGTCCGATCAGCCTCTTTCTCAACCTGTCCATCTCTCTTCTCCTTTACCGTCTGAGGTTAAACAATACAAAGACAACCATTTGGCTGTTTATGGTGCAGACATCGTGCCATCTGCGCTTCGACACCCTTACTGATCATCAAGCGAATAGAATTGTTATGGCTCCAGGACCACCCGTGCATCATGAAAATCCCCCCAACCCCCCTTATCAAAGGGGGGGAACCCGAGGGGGGATTGTAGTCGTGGGCGATTTTCTGAGCAAAGGGATGGAATTACGCCATGCCGGCAGTATCAGGGCAGAAGAGACTGGTAGATGACCTATAACCTACGGGGAGGTGACAAAAACTGTCGATTGACTGACGATTTGGGGGAATAGCTCAGGGGTTTAGGCTATAGGCTGTAAGCCAGAGGCTGAAGGCTGTTAGTCGTTGCGCATGGACCGAATCAAGGCCGCCACTTCGTCGGCCAGTTCAAACGCTCTGAGCTTGGTATGGTCTCGCATGGCGCGTTCCTACAGTCTAACAGCCTATAGTCTATCAGCCTACAGCCTATTCTTGGAGATGCCGTATTTTTTGACCTTGTAACGAAAGGCGCGAAAGGTGAGATTAAGAAGTTCTGCGGCCTTACTCTGGACCCATCCGGAACGATCGAGAGCCTGGAGCATCAGATCTCTCTCGATCTGCGAAACGGTACGTTCCAAGTTGATCCCCTGCGGCGGAAGGGTGAAGGACCAGAGCGACTGCTTCCCCCCGTCTTCATTGTCTGGTCTCACCTGTACGGAGATGCTGGCCGGTGTCAACTGATCGGTCGTCTCGAGGGCTACAGCCCGTTCGATGACATTCTCAAGCTCCCGCACATTGCCCGGCCAGTGATACCGCATCAGAATCTCCATGGCCTCCGAGGAGATTGAAGTCGGCCCCCTCCGCTGTCGAAGCACGCACTGGCCCAGCAGTCTGCTAGCCAGTAACGGGATATCCTCCGTTCGTTCGCGAAGCGGCGGCAGATGGATCGGGATCACGTTCAACCGATAGAACAGATCCTCGCGAAACGTGCCGTCGGCCATCGCCTTCACCAGGTCCTTGTTCGTGGCAGCGATGAGACGGACATCCACCTCCAGATCCTCCGTCCCGCCTACTCTCCTGAAGGTCTGCCCCTGCAGGAACCGAAGGAGCTTGACCTGAAGGACCGCGCTCATCTCGCCGATTTCATCCAAGAGTACGCTGCCGCGATTCGCGACTTCGAAGAGCCCGGTCTTGTGGGAGATCGCCCCCGTAAAAGAGCCTTTGACGTGGCCAAACAGCTCGCTCTCCAACAGTTGTTCCGGTATGGCTCCGCAGTTGATGGCGAGAAACGGGCGGTCGGCTCGAGGGCTCGCACAGTGGATGGTTCTGGCGACCAGTTCCTTGCCTGTTCCGCTCTCCCCGGTAATGAGGACCGTACTATCCAGTTCGGCAATCCGGGTGATCAGTTTATACAGCTCGACCATCTTCGGGCTGTGGCCAATGAGCCCGGCGGGCTGTGCTTCCTCCATCACGGCCGGCCGAGAGGGCCGATCATGCGGTCGCCTGACCTTGGCTAACGCCTTTTCTACCACCAATCGGATTTCGTCGATCCGGAATGGCTTGGTGATATAGTCATGCGCCCCTAATCGCATGGCCTGAATCGTTGAATCCATGGAGGCGTACGCAGTGACCATGATGACCGGCAGATGCGGATCTGTTTTCCGTATGCCGGTCAGAAGGCCGATCCCATCCATCTTCGGCATTCGAACATCAGAGATCACCAGATCCGGCGACTGATGCGCAATGAGTTCAAGCGCCTGCTCGCCGTCAGAGGCTGTGATGACGCGATACCCCTGATGTTCCAACAGGACAGTAAGGAGCTCGCGCATTCCCTGCTCGTCATCGACGACTAATATCGTTTCCAAAACGTAACTCCTCTCACAACCCTCCCGGTTTCTACCCCTAAAAGCCTTCAGCGTGTTCAGCCGGGGCCTGTTTGAGCAGGACGCGAAAGGTTGACCCGCCACCTTCCCGGCTGACCACCTCGATCCGGCCGCCGAGATTATCGATGATCTTCTGCGTGATGGTCAGCCCCAGGCCTGTGCCGCCCGGCCTCGTCGTATAGAATGGATCAAAAATTCGTTCGACCTCTCCCGGCGGGATTCCTCGTCCGGTGTCAGTCAGTTCTATCCCCACCCAGTTATCGCCGTTTTGAGATCCATGACGCCGGATAACAAAGCTGAGCCGACCGCCCATGTGCATCGCTTGAATCGCGTTAAGCCCAAGATTCCACAGCGCCTGTTTTAACTGATCGGGGTCGCCTGCAGCCATGACCTCCTCGGCCTCACGCTGAATGGAAAAGGTCACCGGGTGAGCGCTGTCGCAGCTTTTTTCCAAGAGCGAGACTGCCTCTGTAGCCAGCGCGACGAGGTTGCACCGCTTCTGTGAGGCCAGGGTCGGCTTCGCGAAATCCAAGAACTGTCCGGTTACCAACTTTAGTCGCTCGGCCTCGCGAAGAACGATATCGAGCAGTTGAGGTCTGGCTGTTCCCGCTTCCTTTATCAGTTCAATGCAACCGCTTATCGCGGCCAGAGGATTCCTCATCTCATGAGCCAGTCCGGCTGCTAGTTGGCCCGCCGTCGCCAGCCGGTCGGCTTGACGGAGCCTGGCCTCTGTCTTTTTCCGTTCCGTCAGGTCCTGAAAGATACCCACGAGACCGACGAGTCTGCCATCAGACGACTTGAGAGGTGTCAGATTGATCCCGATCGGGATAGACCGACCGGCTTGGTTTCGGATCGTCAGCTCCTGGGAGCATCCGGCAAAAGCGGATGTGGGGGTGGAGAAGAACATCTCAAGCTCCTTAATC
Organism: Patescibacteria group bacterium; assembly: GCA_035561835.1. GTDB lineage: Bacteria > Methylomirabilota > Methylomirabilia > Methylomirabilales > Methylomirabilaceae > Methylomirabilis. Next base: position 236 of record DATMXF010000263.1, on the reverse strand, counting down.
GCTCCAAAAGGGGTCTCTCGCCAGTTCTTATCTCGTATCTGTTCCATCGCAATGCCGATGATCTTCTGCGCGACCCGGTTGAACGATACGATCTTTCCATCGAGGTCCAGCGTCATGACCCCACTTGGGATATTTTCGACAATGTCCTTATGAAGGGTCCGGAGATTGCGGAGGTCGATCCGTTGTGCTTCCAGCTCGCGACCCGTTTCTTTGAGCCGCTCGGCAAGCTGACTGCC
>DATMXF010000262.1:0-7419 GCA_035561835.1 Patescibacteria group bacterium | reverse complement strand
TGGTGGACGGCTCGCTCGGATGGCTGGAGCGCGCCTTGACGCCAGGGGCCGCCAGATCGCGACGGGTGACGGCCCGCGCACTGACGGTCGCCGGTATCGCGCTGACCCTGATCGTCATGGGCGGCTATGCCGTCTCTGGGCGCTGGGGCACTCGGGTCATCATCGGATCAAAGAATTTTTCAGAGCAGGTGATCCTCGGTGAGCTGCTGGCCCAGGTGATCGAGCGGACGACCGATCTCAGAGTCGAACGCCGCCTCAATCTGGGCGGCACGTTTATCAGCGATCAGGCGCTGCAGTCCGGCGCCATCGATGCCTACGTTGAGTATACGGGAACGGCCCTGACCGCGATCTTTCATCAGCCGGTATTGCGGGATCATGTGGACGTGCTTGAGCGCGTCACCGCAGCATATGCGGCGACCGGCCGTACGGTGCTGTCGCCGCTCGGCTTCAACAACACCTTTGCGATCCTCATCCGGGCGGTAGACGCGCAGCGCCTCAACCTTACAACGATCAGCGATGCGGCGCCGCATACACCGGGCTGGAAGGCTGCCTTCGGATACGAATTCCTGGAACGCGAGGACGGCTATAAAGGACTGGTGCGGACCTACGGGCTGCGATTCGCCGGGACGCCGCATGTGATGGATCTTACGCTGAGCTATCGGGCGCTCGCCGGTGGCTCCGTCGATCTGATCGCCGGAGAGGCGACCAGTGGACTGATCAAGGGGCTCGATCTCTACATGCTCGAGGATGACCGGCGCTATTTCCCGCCCTACCATGCCATCCCCGTCGTGCGAACAGAGACGCTGACAGCGCATCCGGAGCTCCGGACGGCGATCGAGCGACTGGCCGGAGGGATCTCAGAGGCGGCGATGCGCCAGATGAACTATGATGTGGATGTCAGCCATCGCGATGTCGCGGTCGTCGCGCGGGAGTTCCTTGATACGGTTCTTCAAGCGCCTTAGATGTCCGGTTGACAAGGCGAGATTGCCATCGGCACCGGTCCTTCCGTTCCCCTTGACACTCGCACGTTCGGGAATTACCATCCTGTGACTTCGTTGAAGTCTCTTTCTAGCGGAGGTTGGATTGGCGATTCTCAGAGCGGTGCAGGCCGATATTACAACACTGGCTGTTGATGCGATAGTGAATGCCGCAAATTCGTCGTTGCTGGGCGGGGGTGGAGTAGACGGCGCGATTCACCGAGCCGCCGGGCCTGGATTGCTGGCCGAGTGTCGTTCGCTGGGCGGGTGTGATCCGGGCGATGCCAGGATCACGAAGGGTTATCGGCTGCCTGCGAAGTATATCATCCATACCGTCGGCCCGATATGGCGAGGGGGCTCTCACGGCGAGCAGGAGATTCTTGCTTCCTGCTATACCAGATCGTTACGGCTGGCCGCCGATTCCGAGCTGACCAGTGTGGCGTTTCCGTGTATCAGTACCGGTGTCTATGGATACCCGAAGGAATCGGCTGCGCGGGTTGCTGTGGAAACGGTTCGCGATTGTGTTGCGAGAGAACAGGTGGTAAAAGAGGTAATCTTCATCTGCTTCTCTGCCGCCGATCTTGCCATATACACCGCGTTGCTTGCCGACAAGCGTTGAGGTGCGGAGTGCGAACCTTTGTGAGCATCGGCACTACGGCTTGACACCCCTCCGGCGTTCGTGTTAGCGTGCGCCTGTCAAGAGCTGGAAGATCCTCGTGAGTCCTCTCTTCGCGTGGTCCTTTACATAATCTTTTCGCAATGTTGGCCGCTGGCGACGCTCGTTGCGCTTGCGTGCCAACGAGGTCGATGTGCGGAAAAAGATGCGGATCGAGGGAAATAGATGATGAAACGGCTTGAAGGGATTCAATCTCAGCAAGAGGGTCATACGATTACCGTGGAAGATGGTCGATTGATCGTCCCGGACGATCCGATCATCCCCTTCATCGAGGGCGACGGGACCGGACGAGATATCTGGCGCGCCTCGGTTCGCGTCTTTGATGCAGCAGTGAAACGCGCCTATGACGGGCAGCGCCGTATCGCCTGGCTCGAGGTCTACGCAGGTGAGAAGGCGTTCAATACCCTCAAGACCTGGCTGCCGGAAGAGACTGTTCAGGCCTTCCGCACGTATGTGGTCGGGATCAAGGGACCGCTGACGACGCCCGTGGGCGGCGGCATACGAAGCCTGAACGTGGCGCTTCGTCAGCTCCTTGACCTGTACGTCTGCCTCAGACCGGTCCGGTACATTCGCGGCGTCCCGAGCCCCGTGAAGCGCCCCGAACAGGTCAACATGGTAATCTTCCGGGAGAATACCGAGGACATCTACGCCGGGATCGAGTGGGAGGCGCAATCGCCGGACGTCGGCAAGGTCATCCGCTTCCTGCAGGATGAGATGGGGGTCACGAAGATCCGCTTCCCGGAGAGTTCGGCGATCGGAATCAAACCGGTCAGCCGGGATGGGAGCGAGCGGCTGATCGACGCCGCGATCCAGTATGCCCTCCGACACACACGCAGGTCTGTGACGATGGTCCACAAGGGGAACATCATGAAGTTCACAGAAGGTGCGTTTCGAGACTGGGGGTATGCGCTGGCGGCCGGCAGATACCGTCGCGAGACGGTCAGTCTTCGAGAGAGCTGGATCCTCGACAATAAAGAGCGGACGCCCAACCTCACGGTCGAGGAGAATGCGCTCACCATTGATCCCGGCTACAAAGATATGACGCCTGACCGGCAGGCGAAGGTGCGTGAAGAGGTCGAGGCCGCCCTCGCGCTGTGGCCTACGCATGGCGATGGCCAGTGGAGACGCAAGCTGTTGATCAAAGACTCGATTGCCGACATTACGCTGCAGCAGACCCTGACACGGGCCGATGAGTTCGACGTGATCGCGACGCTGAACCTGAATGGCGACTATCTCTCGGACGCGCTTGCCGCCCAGATCGGCGGGATCGGGATTGCTCCAGGGGGAAATATCAACTATCGTACCGGTCACGCGATCTTTGAGGCGACTCATGGTACGGCGCCGAAATACGCTGATATGGATAAGGTCAATCCCGGCTCGGTGATCCTCTCCGGCGAGATGATGTTGCGGCACCTCGGCTGGAACGAGGCAGCGGATCTGGTGGTCCGTGGGCTTGAGGAGGCCATTGGTCGGAGGCAGGTCACCTATGACTTTGCCAGGCTGCTGCGTGCCGAAGGAGTCGATGTTAAGGAACTGAAGTGTTCCGAATTCGCCACGGCGGTCATCGAGCAGATGGGCTAGGCGGGTCGAGACGTAAACGTACGGGGGAGTAGATGCGACCGAAGGTGACCGTCGTTGGTGGCGCGGGTAATGTCGGCGCCACCGTTGGCCAGTATCTTGTTGCGAAAGAACTGGCCGATGTGGTGCTGATCGATATCCTGGAGAGTGTCCAGCATGGACGGGCACTGGACCTGGTCGAGACGGGTCCGGTCGTGGGATCCGACAGCCGGATTATCGGTACGAAAGACTATCGGGACACCGCCGACTCCGATATTGTGGTTGTGACGGCCGGCATTGCCAGAAAGCCCGGGATGAGTCGGGACGATCTGCTTCACACGAACGCCAGGATCGTGGGTGAGGTGATCGAGCAGGTTGTAGCCCACTCGCCGAACTGCATCCTCATCATCGTCAGCAACCCGCTTGACGCGATGACCCAACTGGCGCTTAAGCGAAGCGGCTTTGCTCGTGAGCGGGTCATCGGCATGGCGGGCGTGCTGGATGCCGCGCGATTTCGGACCTTTATCGCGCAAGAGCTGCGGGTCTCTGTTGAGAATGTTCACGCCTGCGTACTTGGCGGCCATGGCGATGCGATGGTTCCGCTGCCGCGGTTCTCTACGGTGGCTGGGATTCCGATCACCGAGCTGCTGTCGCCCGACCGAATCGAGGCGTTGGTGAAGCGGACAGCCGGGGGTGGGGGGGAGATTCTGGCGCTGCTTGGAACGGGAAGCGCATATTACGCGCCGGGCGCCTCTGTCGTAGAGATGGTGGAAACGATTCTGAAGGATAAGCAGAAGATCCTGCCCTGCTGCGTCTATCTGGAAGGGGAGTACGGGATACACGGGTTGTGCGTCGGTGTCCCGGTCAAGTTAGGCGCGGCAGGTGTCGAGCAGATTATCGAAATCCGGCTGACACCTGATGAGACTGCGGCCCTGAACCGGTCGGCGGCCGGGGTGAAAGAGCTGATCGATATCCTGAAGCTATAAACTGTAGACGGTACACCGTAAACCTTGAACAGGAGGAGGATAGGCGATGATGCGACTGAGAAACAGATATCTTGGTTCTTTGGTGCTGGCTGTGGGCCTGTTGGTCGCCGGCTGCGGTCAGGAGATGAAGAAGGAGAATGAGCAACTCAAGAAGACGGTAGAGGCGCTGCAGAAAGAGAACACCGATCTCAAGGCTGAGGCGGTGGCGTTGAAGGGTGAGAATGAGGCAATGACGAAGGAAGTCGATGAGCTGAAGACGCAGATGGACCAGATGCAGCAGCAGATGAAGGCGAAAGGCCGACCCGCAAAGAAAAAGTAGCTGGTTTAGTCAACAGTACAACATTGGCTCTCGGGAGATCGATGATCGAAGAGCGGCTGAGCAACCAGCGGGGACAGATCGCGGCGCCGACCTCGGGAAGAGAGATCTGGTGGCTGCAGCCGATGCTGATCGTGTCGGCGCTGAGCGGGTTTATGGTCTATACGGCCTGGGCGGCCCTCCAGGGAACCCACTATGAGTATAAGAACTACTTTTCACCCTTTTATCCGACGTTCGCCAAGCCTGAATGGTGGCCGCTCTCACCGGCCCTCCTGATCATCTGGGCCCCGGCGGGCTTTCGGTTCACCTGCTATTACTTCCGGAAAGCCTTCCATCGTTCGTTCTTGCTGGCTCCGCCGGCCTGCGCGGTTGCCGACGTGCGGGCCGGCTATACGGGAGAATCCCGGTTCCCTCTGATCCTCATGAACCTCCATCGCTACTTTCTCTACCTGGCCACGGTTGAGCTGATGATCCTGTGGTATCACGCCGCCCTCAGTGTTGTCTTTGATGGGCGACTCGGCGCAGGAATGGGCTCGCTCATTATGGTGGCTAATGTCGCCCTCCTGAGTCTGTACCTGACCTCCTGCCACTCATTCCGACATCTTGTCGGCGGGCGGCTGGACTGTTTTTCACACTGCCCGACCCGACACGCCGTCTGGGACCAGGTCAGCCGTCTCAACGAACGTCACGATCTCTGGTTCTGGCTGAGCCTCTTGTCCGTGGGATCAACCGATCTCTACATCCGTCTCCTCTCAATGGGCATCATCAGCGACATGAGACTGTTCTGATGGCGCGGGAGCCGTACGCGATCCACGAGCACGATGTGCTGATCATCGGCGCCGGCGGCGCCGGTCTGCGGGCAGCCATCGAAGCGCGGGCGCTCGGCGTGTCCGTGGGTCTCATCAGTAAGTCGCTCCTGGGCAAGGCTCATACGGTCATGGCCGAGGGCGGAATCGCCGCGGCCTTGGGCAACGTCTATCCCGACGACAACTGGCGGGTACACTTCCGCGATACGATGCGGGGCGGCAAGATGCTGAACAACTGGCGGATGGCCCAACTGCACGCTCAGGAGGCGCCCGCCCGAGTTCTGGAGCTGGAGCGATGGGGGGCGGTCTTCGACCGGACCAGGGATGGCCTCATTCTGCAGCGCGACTTCGGCGGTCATCGCTACGCCCGCCTGGCCCATGTCGGCGACCGGACAGGTCTTGAGATGCTCCGTACGCTGCAGCAGCACGCAGTGGCTCAGGGGATCGAGGTTCACATGGAATGCACCGTGACGCGCCTGCTGAAAGACGGCGACCGCGTGACCGGCGCATTCGGCTACCGGCGCAGCACCGGCCGGTTCATTGTCTTACTGGCGAAGGCGGTGATCCTGGCCACCGGCGGGGTCGGCAAGCTATGGAAATTTACCTCCAACTCCTGGGAGTGTACCGGCAACGGCGTCATACTGGCCCTCGATGCCGGTGCGGAGCTGATCGACATGGAGTCGTACCAGTTCCACCCGACCGGCATGGTCTGGCCGCCGTCGGTGCGGGGAACCCTCGTGACTGAAGGGGTGCGCGGCGACGGCGGGACACTGCGGAACGACAGGGGCGAGCGGTTCATGTTTCGATACATTCCGGAGTTCTTCAAGGCCGAGACCGCCGATACCGAGGCTGAGGCCGACAGATGGTATACCGACAAGAAAAATAATCGGCGAACGCCCGATCTGCTGCCGCGCGACGAGGTGGCGCGCGCGATCAACTCTGAGGTTAAGGCCGGACGCGGGAGTCCGCATGGCGGGGTCTTCCTGGACATCGCCTCACGGCGGCCTGCGGAGTACATCATGCGGCGTCTACCGTCGATGTACCACCAGTTCAAGGAGCTGGCCGGCGTGGATATTACGAAAGAGCCGATGGAGGTCGGCCCGACCGCCCATTATATGAATGGGGGGATTCGGGTTGACGCGGACACGACAGCGACGGCGGTGCCAGGTTTGTATGCGGCCGGCGAGGTGGCGGGTGGGCTGCACGGCAGCAACCGCCTTGGCGGCAACGCGCTGTCCGATCTCCTGGTCTTTGGCCGGCGCGCGGGTCAGCATGCGGCGCTGTACGCGAAAAGTCTCTCCGGCTCGCCGACGGCGGATACGAGCCGGCTTGACGCCTGCGCGCGCGAGGCCCTCATGCCGTTTGACAGTCATGGCGCCGAGAATCCCCACGCCTTTCAGGCCGAGCTGCAAGAGACGATGCAGTCGCTGGTGGGGATCATCCGGACAGAAACCGAGCTGCAAGAGGCGCTGGTACGGCTCGGAGCGTACCGGCAGCGGCTGCCGCAGGTGCGCGTCGATGGCGGCCGTGTTTATAATCCCGGCTGGCATACCGCCTTAGACCTGTACGCGCTGCTCACGGCGGCGGAATGCGTGACGCGATCGGCGCTGGAACGCAAAGAGAGCCGCGGCGGCCACGCGCGTGAAGACTACCCGTCTACGGATCGACGGTTCGGCTCAGTGAACGTCGTCGTCCGCAAGCGTGACGGGGCGATCATCACGACCCTGGAGCCGATCCGCGAGATGCCGGAGGATCTCAGGCAGCTCATTGAGGAGAAGCGGTAATGCCGGTCATCACGTTGCGGCTTTTCCGGGGCAACGCGGAGAGCGGCGATTTTACGGAGTATCAGGTTGAGGCAGAGGAGGGGATGGTCCTCCTCGATGTCATCCATCGGCTGCAGGCGACGCAGGCGCCAGACCTGGCGGTCCGGTGGAACTGCAAGGCCGGCAAGTGCGGCTCGTGCAGCGCCGAGATCAACGGTCGGCCACGGCTGCTGTGCATGACCCAGATGAGCCTGTTTCCTCCCGGTGAACCGATTACCGTCGCTCCAGTAAAGACCTTTCCGGTTCTCCGGGACCTGGTGTGTGATCTCTCCTTTAAC
>DATMXF010000261.1:0-15578 GCA_035561835.1 Patescibacteria group bacterium | reverse complement strand
ATGGAGAATGGAAAATTGAAAGTGGAGAATTATTGGGCATGGTTGGCCCCTTTGGAGGTCTTGACGATGCTGACAAGCAGCCTGACCAGTTCTTCGCTGTCGGCGCCGATGGATTCGTGCTTGAGCGATCGATGAAATCGGCCTGATACAGCAACTCCAGCCAGTAGAGCGTTTCGTTGGCTTCCTTGAGTGCGATGTTCATCTTGTGGGCGAAGTCGGCTTTGCTCTCAGCATGTTCCGCTTCGCGCACCAGTGCCCCGATCGCCGTCCCGCTCCGCAACACCTGCTTCGACAATACAAACTCCTTTTTCTCGTCTCGCAGATACTTCGCCGGCTTCACCACCCGCAGGGCAAACGCAAACGACTTCGCCTTTACAGCGTTTTCCCTCATTCTCCATTCTCCATTTTCAATTCTCAATTTATTAACCGGATTCGTCCGGTTAATAACTCCTGCATCATCCCCTGCCTGAGCTGACGGGCCTTGGCCAACGGGGCGATGATCTTTTTGTTGATCTGGTCGCCGATGTCGATTTTGCCCTTGAGGGCGACCAGATCCTTAAAACCGGCGCCTTCGAGGATGGTGATCGGCGCGTAGGGTTGGTCGGCGTATTTGTCGCTGACGTACTTGATGAACAGCAGGACGAGGACGTAGTCCTTGTACTGGCTGGCGTCCGTGCCGCCGCGTAGTTCGTCGCAGCTTTGCCAGAGGGAGCTATAAAGTTCGGACTTCTTCAGCGCCATTCGTTAGCTGCTTCACGTCAGATCCAATGAATTCGCGCAAGATGGCGGACGTTTCGGAATTCGGGGTCACCGGTGACGATGGTCGCGTTATAATTCACCGCGCAGGCGAGTAGAAAGCAGTCGGCGTACGAGATGCGATAGTCGGCTTTGTACTCAGCCGCCTGATAGATGAGCTCGTTGGGAGCCGGCAGGATCGTGAAGTGGAGCCTGTGGATGTGGGCCAGCACCTCGATCTTCCGTTCATCCCCAAATCGGCGCTTCGTCGCATACAGGATCTCGCCGAGGTTCATCGCGCAGATGTACGTCGTCCACCCCCGATGCGACGAGGTCCGGAGCCACTTCTCGACGCTAGGCGCGCCCTGCTCTCCTTGGAAGAAGCTGAGGAGGGCATGGCTATCAAAGATGAGCGAGTCGCTCACACCACGCCCTGCTTACGGTCCTTCAGGATCTGCTTGGCGAGCGAAGGTCTCTTCGGAAGACACCCGATTGCCGCCTTAATCGGATCGGCAACCGGGGGGACGATGTGGATGACGCCCCCATATTCAAAGATCTGGAGCGCCGTCCCCGGTGTGATGTGGTATTTCTTCCGGAGGCTGGCGGGTATGACAAGCTGTCCTTTTGCGAGTGTCCTCACCGTCTGCATCGTTTAACCTTTCCTATAAATAGTTAGACAGCCGATGAGACCGTACTATCCGACTCATGCCTTGTCAAGTCTCGTGTCATGAGCCAAACAGGGTTATCATGCATGGGTAACACTTCATCCCAAGGTACTTCATAAGGCGCTTCCGGACACCTGCGTTCAGCCGCGGCGCCGCTACGAATTCAGACACAGTCCGCCGGCATACCGGAAAGCTGAGTAATCAGTCGCCAGTATGTCCACGCCTCTCTGAAGGAAATCCAGTACGAGGACAGAGTGATGAACAGTGCCGCTGCAATGGCTCTCCAAGAATATGTAGAATCACCCATGAATCGACGGTAGGTTACCACCAGCATAAATATGAGGGAAGCAGTAGTGAGGCCACGAAGGATCCGAACGGTGAATCTGTTGCGCTCCGACCATTGCGCCAGCACCTCCGATCTCTCGCGCACCTTAAACTCCGCAAGCTTGAGGCGCGCGGGCGTGTCGGTTCGTCCGCCTGCCCACTTTCGGTAACACTTGTCAAAGCTCTCCTCAGGGTCTCCCGGAATCAGCTCAAACGCACGAGACGTAATCCTGTTGCCTGCCACCCCTGCCACATAAATCAACACAACTGCGATGGCCGCGAGAGCCGGTTTGTACTGTTTAATCCAACCATAGTCGGCAGGGACAAGGCTGTCAAGGGTTCGCCATTTGAATGCTGGGACTATGGCGAGGGAAAAAAGGAAGCCGACGACCATGATCTCGGTGAAGAAATCGAGTCCGAGCACTTGACCCCTCCGTTTTCCTATATTGCGAGCTGCAACATAACACGCCCCGCTCCAAGCCGCCCAACTATTGCGTAAACTGATCAACCTATCCCGACTAACCGTCCGTTTATTAGACTTGGACAGATAGTATAACCTTCTCACATAGTTAGCAACAACTTCCAATGAATCCTGATGACCGCAAACACTGTCCCCCTTGGCAGCCTCTTCCTGTTGGGACTGCATACGATCGGGGCCGATTCTAACCCCAAAGCCCCATGCTATGGCCTTTCGCAACTCGAAATCCTTTACTTTTCTCTCCGTCTCAATGGCCTCTGGCGTTTCCTGGCCGGTTGGAAGGATCGCGTTTGGGCTAATTCCAGACGCCGGGGATCGCGGTCTGGCAGGTGGGGCAGGCGCCATCTGTGAGGGTGTTCTTGAGGATGGTGTAGCCGTCCCGCTCGATCAGCAGGGCGCGGCACGCAGGGCAGTAGGTGTTCTCGTGAGTGCCGACGCGACCCGGCAGATTGCCGGCATAGACATACCGCAGGCCGGCTTTCTTCCCGATCTCAGCAGCCCGAAGCAGCGTGCTGGCTGCAGTGTTGGCATGGTCCTGCATCTTGTAATCCTGGTGGAAGGCCGTCACATGCCAAGGGAGATCGACGGAGACTGAGGCCAGGAACTCGGCGATCTGGGTCAGCTCCGCATCAGAGTCGTTAAATCCTGGCACAATGAGCGTGACGATTTCAACCCAGAACTGCTTCTCAACAAGCAGCTTGATGGTGTCCAGAACGTTTCCCAACATCCCGCCCAGCTTGCGATAGTTCGCCTCGTTGAACCCCTTCAGATCGACCTTATACAGGTCCACCCACGGCTTCAGATAATCGAGGACCTCAGGGGTACCGTTGCCGTTGCTGATGTAGGCGGTCCTCAAGCCGTTTGCCTTGGCCACACGGAAGATCTCCACCGCCCACTCGCTGGTGATCAGGGGCTCGTTGTAGGTGCTGGCGACGATCGGCGCCCGATAACGTGTGGCCATGCGGGCCAGGTCGTCGGCCGACACCAGATCCGGCGGGCTCACCGCCTCGGGATCGCGTAGCACCTGCGACGTAAGCCAATTTTGGCAATAGGAACAGTGGAAATCGCATCCCAGCATCCCGAAGCTCAGGGCGAGCGACCCAGGGAGGACATGGAAGAACGGTTTCTTCTCTATCGGATCGACCTGCAAGGCGCTGACGTAGCCGGTGGGAACCTGCAGGACGCCTCCTTTGTTGAACCGGACCCGACAGACCCCTTGTCGTCCCTCCGGGATCAGGCAGCGGTGGCCGCACGCATAGCACCGCACCCGCCGGTTGGGGAGATTCTCGTACAGCTCCCCCTCCTTGGTGAGTTGCGTCAGAATATCGGCAAGGGTCATCACGGTCGGCATGGCAGTCCTCTTGCGGAGCACACACTGAATAACTCAACCTCTCATCACAATATAGTGCTACGCGGGGTACCCTACAAGCTGACTGATATTTGGAGACTGTTGTGCATTGATCACGCTTCCCGAGCTTCCTCAAGATCGATCAGGGCGCGAATGATATCGGTCTCGGTAATGATGCCAACCAATTTTGAATCTTTCACAACCGGTAGCGCTCCAATCCTCCGATTAAGGAGCAGACGCGCCGCGTCAGCGATAGGCGTCTCCGGCGCGACAGTGACCACCTTCTTGGTCATGATTTCCTTCACCTTTAATTTTTCGAGGAGGTAGTGAACCTCGTAGATGGACAGGCTTGTGGCGGGGGACGGACGCGCCAACCGAAAGTCCCGATCAGTGACGATTCCCAGCAACTTACTAGTATCGGTGACCAGAAGATGTCGAATGCCCTTCTTCTTCATCGTGTACAGTGCCGCATTGGCCCGTTCATCGGGACCGACCGTCACCAGCTTGGTCTGCATGTACCGTTTCACTAGCATGGGTTCTCCTTTGACTCCATATACTCCTCCTTCACGTTAGGTCCTCCGCAGATTATTTACCCACTCGGCGGCGAACGGCGGCGCCCAGGCGCTGCATCGCGGCCGAGTAGGTCCCTGGCGGGATTATCGCATCGATCAGGATTGTGGCCTTGACCGCCAGCGCTTCCGCCAGAGCCCGCTCGAGCTCCTCGGGCGTGCGGACGCGAAAGGCGCGGGCTCCCAGGCTTTCGGCCAGCCGCACATAGTCGGGGGCCGGCAGGTCGTATGATCGAGCGGGCCCATCCATCGCGGCCAGCATGCCGTGGCTGTGATTGTTAAAAAGGATCACAATGGCGTGCAGGTTCAGGCGCACGCATGTGACCAGGTCCAGGCCGGTCATGAGGAAGGCCCCATCGCCCACAAGGGCCACGGGACGGCGGCCTGGTTCGGCCAAGCCCGCGCCGACGGCGGCCGGCACGGCGAAGCCCATGCTGGAGTAATAGCCCGGTCCCAGGAACATGTCCGTCTCCAACTCCACACTCGCGAAGAGCGCATCACCCACATCGGCGGTGTACAGGACCGGCCGGCCGGCCGCCACCCGATTGAGCACGGCAATGATGGTATCGGGCGTCAGCGTCCCAGCCGTAGCCGGTTGAGGCGGTAGTGGCGGCGGAAGCGGCGCCATACGCTTGGGCGGTTCCGGTAGGGTCAGGAGCGCATCCATCAGCTCCTCCAAACTCACATCCGGAAATCGGTGATAGCTGACGGTCACACCTTCATGAACCGCCGAGATGACCTTGCGCCGATCAAAGCGAGCCGTATACATGCCGGTGTTCACATCGGTCATGAGGGCGCCAAGCATCAGGACGCAGTCGGCCGTCTCCAGCACCTTGCGGGCCCGGGGTGATCCGATTTCGCCGAGGTAGTTGCCCACAAAGAGAGGATGCCGCTCCGGGAAGACCGCCTTGCCGTCCAGGGATGTGGCTACCGGCAGTCCGTACTTCTCGGCAAACGCAACGAGCTTGTCGTGGAGCCGAAAGCGACGGATCTCGGCGCCCGCATAGATAGCCGGCAACTCGGCCACCCTGATACGGGCCAGCACCTCGGCCAGGGCTTCGCTGACGGCGCGTTCATCTCGAGGCCGGGCTTCCGGCTCACGTCTGGCGGGCACGGGCACGTCCGCCAGTATCATATCCCGCGGGATTTCGATATAGCCGGGGCGCTTCGTGCGAAGGACACTGTCGATCACGCGGTCCACCTCGGCGATGGCATGGGCCGGGTCATCAAGAGCTGCGGTAGCACCCGTCACTTCGCGGTAGACACGGAGTTGGCTCTCGAAGGTCTTGACCCGGTGATGCAGGAGCGCATCGGGGTCTCGATGAGCGATCTCTGGTGCGCCGGACAGGACGAGGACCGGTGAGCGCTCGGCGTAGGCCTGGGCGATGGCGTTCACCATGTTGAGGGCGCCGGCGCCAAAGGTCACCGCCGCCACGCCCAGGCCTTGGACACGCGCATAGGCGTCCGCCGCATATCCTACCGCCGGCTCGTGGGTGAGGATGACAGGCTCGATCCCCTGCTCCTCCTCCAGGGCTCGGAAGAAGGGCAGAAAGAAATCACCCGGGAGGCCGAACACATGCCGTACCCCGGCTTCCTTAAATCGCTTAAACAGATACCGACACAGCTCCATGGCTTATCTTTTAGCGCATGCGATGGGGCAGGTCAATGTCAAGTTCTCAGGCCGGGCCATACAGTAAGACACGCTGTAAGTGAATTACGGTCTTCTTGTCCCATTGCCGTCGGTTCCCGGCAGCAGGTCGGCGAAGACAAAACCGTCGCGGGTGACAACCTCCCCGAGGCTTACCGGGATGGAATGGGCGAACATCGGCCCTGCGCAGGCGAAGGTGTGAAACTCCCCCCGCTCGCCACAGGGATCCACCTCATCAGGCAATTCATCCAATAGGGTGCCATCGAACAGGCGTCCTGCATACGAGGGGGAGAGCCTCTTCGGATCGACGCACGTGATCCGAGCCATGAGACCAGCGCTCACCATCTCGCGGGCAAGGGTTCGCGTTGGCCGGCCCCACAACGGAAACAGCGGCGTGAGCCCCGTACCCGCCATCCGGCTCTCGCGATAGTGCCGGACATCCTCGAGGAAGAGGTCGCCGAAAGCGACATGCGTAATCTTGAGCTGTGTGCGGACCTCGGCCAGGGCTCGGCCCATCGCCTCCTCGTAGGCCGCATTCGAGCAGGGCCAGGGCAGCGGCACATCGATGAGCGGGAGACCGGCGGCCCTTGCCTGCGCCTCGACCAGTTCGCGTCGCACGGCGTGCATAGCCACCCGGTCGAATGCCTCGTTAAAGGTGGTGAGCAGCCCCACCACCTCCACCTTACCCGCCTGTCGCAGGACCTGAAGCGTCCAGGCCGAGTCCTTCCCGCTGCTCCAGGCGACGAGCGCCCGCGGACGGTCCGTCGTCACGGCGTCCTGCCCCGCGTCCGGGATCAACATTTGCGTTCTATCTGCGGTCATGGTTCTAGCGCTCCTTACTCCCTAACCCCTCGAGGCCGATCTGGCCGCACTTCTTGCCGGCCAGTCGGCAGGCAGACGAAAGGGCCTCGGCCAACCCAAGTCCCCTGAGGTAGGCGTCGATCAGCCCGGCATTAAAGGTATCGCCGGCCCCCAGCGTGTCTTTGACTTCGACGGGAGGAAAGGCAGGACTATGGTGGATCGCTCCCCGCCGGTCGAGGCCGTAGGCGCCCTCCTTGCCCCATGTGACAATCAGATCAGCCTGCGGCGCCTGCTCCCGCATCTCGAACAACAAGGCATGGGGCGCGTCGAATCCCAGATAGTTGGCATAGGCGCGTGAGAAGATCAGCACCGTCGCGTCTGCGAAGATCGCTTCGACCCCGGGGCGCGGCTTCTCTACCTCGACCGAGCATGGGAGGACCGGGCGGGTCTCGCGGAGGCGGCGAATCATATGGGCCGTCTCCGGACCGTCGCGGCCCTCGAAATGGACCCAGTCGAACGGCGTGAGGTCAATCCGCCGGAAGTCGCCATCGCCATACTCAGGCAGCTCTCGATGGTGCACGATGGTACGCGTGCCGCCTTCGAGACTCAACAGAACGCATGAGGTCGGCGGTCGGCCGCGAACACGGCAGCAGGCGGTGATGTCGATGCGATGGCGGACCAAGTGTTCAATGATAGGAGCGGCCTCGGAGCCATCCGCCAACACGCCGCCAAAGGCGCACGCGTGGCCCAGTTGACTGAGGACAACCAGGGTGTTGGCGGCGTTGCCGCCCGGGCAGATGCGGAGCCCCTTGGCGCGAAGTTCGGCGTCCTCATCGGGGTAGTGTGTGAGAGTGAAGATGAGGTCAAGCGTCGCAGTGCCGATGGCCAGGATCCGCACCATGTGAGCCTCCAGTGAGTACTCAGCTATCAGCAATCAGCAGAATCAGGATAAGGAAACGAAGGCTGATCGCTGAAAGCTGACCGCTGTTCGCTTCAGTCGAACCGGTAATGCTTTTTTACGGGGCGGCGAATATCCCAGGTGCAGGCTATCCCGACAGGGAAGACGACGAGATCGCCCTTACCGATCTGTACCGGCTCCCCCTCATCAGGCGTCACGATGACCTCCCCCTCCAGGAAATAGCAGGTCTCTGTGTTGCGGTAGTTCCAGGGGAAGATCGAAACCTCTTTACTCCAAGTCGCCCAGCTTGTGACCCTAAGCGCCAAAAGTCGCTCCTGGGAAGGGTTGCGCTCTATTCGAATCTTCATCGTTCCGTCCTCCTTCTGTGTCAACATGTCTCCTCGGCAAGTAGCCGCATGGTAAGCCGCGCCAGCGGAACGGGTCAAGCTCAAACTGGGGCCTGAAGGTGTATTGTGATATGCCCTCTCGAACGATCCTTGGAAACGAGAGCCCTGTTTGTTATGATGGCAGTGAACGGCAGAAACGGAGGGGCCATGCCAACCCCTGAGGAACTCAAGGAAGAGGAAAGAAAGTTACGGCAACTTCGACTCGTGGTCAACCTCACCATGAGCACGATCAGCCAGACGACACTGTCGCTGGAGGAGGCATCCCAAATGGTCACCGCCACGAGGGAGTTGGCGCTACGCCTCTTTCCCGGAAAAGAGCTGGCCTTCGATCTAATCTATCAGCCCCGCTTCCGGAGGCTCCTGGCCGAACGGTACCGTCTGCATTAGGCCTGTCTTTCACTCCATTGCTACCTTAATGAGAACACGGCAGCCGCAGCACTCCCAGCTCAAAGACTTGCTCCTCGGCGCCCATATGTCGATCGCGGGCGGCGTCGATCTCGCGCCGCTGAGGGGCCGGCAGGTCGGCTGTCGAACCATCCAGCTTTTCACTAAGAGCAGCAATCAGTGGCGGGCCAGGTCCCTGCCCGCCGATGAGATCGACCGATTCCATGCGAATCTTCGGGCTGCCACCATCGCGCCTGTCGTGGCCCACGGCGCGTATCTGATCAATCTGGCATCCACGGACCCCGCATTACATCAGAAGTCGATGGCGGCCTGTCTGGAAGAGCTCGAACGGGCCGAGGCGCTGGGTATCCCCTATCTGGTGATCCATCCAGGAGCCCACATGGGGGCCGGCGAGGAGGCGGGATTACGACAGGTGGCGAATAGTCTCCTGGAACTCCTGAAGCGCACGAAGGGCTATCGGGTGCGGGTGATTCTCGAAACGACGGCCGGCCAGGGAACCACCTTAGGATATCGTTTTGAGCAGATCGCCTTCCTTCTGAACCAGATCGATCTTCCGGAGCGGACGGGGGTCTGTCTGGATACCTGCCATCTGTTTGCGGCCGGCTACGATATCCGGACACCAGATGGGTATGCGAACGTCCTGAAGCTGTTCGGTCAGGTCGTGGGCATCTCCTCTCTCAAGGTCATTCACCTCAACGACTGTAAGAAGGAGTTAGGCTGTCGCGTGGACCGCCACGAGCACATCGGCAAGGGGGCGATCGGGCTTGACGCATTCCGCTGTCTGGTCACCGATCCTCGCCTGCGGGGTATCCCGATGATCATTGAAACCCCGAAGGACGGCGATTTTATCACAGCGGATTGCCAAAATCTAAAGACCCTCCGAGACCTGGCGAAGAAGCAGCAAACCGCGTAATAGCCCTTCGCGAGACTTTATTGGTTTGAAACGCCCCCGTGTCATTGCTTCGAAAGTCCCCCTCGCGGGTCATTGCGAGGGAGCGAAGCGACCGAAGCAATCTCACAGCAGTTGGGGCACGGAGTCGCCGGAAAGAACGATGAGATTGCCGCGCTCCCGTTGGTCGCTCGCAATGACGACCACAATGCGGGAGGTCTCGCCTCGGACGTTTATGCCCACAGGCGCGACACCGGCGCATGGGTATTGCTCGCGCTGCCCTCACCGGGACGATTTTTGATTGCATTGATCCTGAAAAGGAGTTAACGTGAGAACGCGAGAAAAGGCGAGAAGAACTCCGCACCTGTGGGTCTGCCTCAGGCCGGCGGAACAGAAGATGCGAGGAGGTCGCCCGGGGCTGTTTCGCCATGATCCAGATGTTCCATGTGTACAAAACGTTTGGAAAAGATCTGGAGGCCTTGGTTGATATCGATCTTCATATTCACAAAGGGGAAATGGTCTTCCTGGCCGGCCCCAATGGCGCCGGAAAAAGCACGCTACTCCGCTTGATCTTCTGTGACGAGCTTCCTACCTCCGGTCAGATCCTGGTCAACGGCCGCAACATCGTCCGCATGAAACCGAGAATGGTCCCGCAACTGAGACGGACTCTGGGGATCGTCTTTCAGGATTTCAAGCTCCTTCGCGACCGGACTGTCGAGGAGAACTTAGCTTTGGTTGCGAGAGTAGTCGGCCTGACGATGCCACAAACTCAGCGCAAGGTCGCGCAACTACTGACGCTGGTCGGGCTGTCTCACAAGGCGCAGATGGCGCCGTATAAGCTGTCAAGCGGTGAGCAGCAGCGGGTAGCCATGGCAAGAGCGCTGATGAACGATCCTCTCATTCTCCTGGCCGACGAGCCGACCGGGAACCTGGATGCTGAGCTGGCCACAGACGTCCTGCGACTCCTCTTTGAGGTGAACGCACAGGGAACGACCGTCCTGGTGGCTACTCACAATCTTAAGCTGGCGGAGGAGGCGGGCTGCCGCACAGTGTTTCTCAAACAAGGAAGGATCGTCGGGGAATGGCGATAAATAGATGTGTGAATGGTTGAGAAACTGAAATATCTGTTGACTCATGCCCTGATCAACTTAGCTCGCGCCGGGTGGGGCAGCCTGGCATCGATCGCCAGCATCGCGGTGTCGTTTGTCATTATCGGCATTTTTATCCTTGTGATCCAACATTTCAACGCGCTTATTGCTGAGTGGCAGGAACAGTTCCAGGTGTCTGTCTTTCTGGACGACCAGATTACCCCTTTGCAGTTGGACATGCTGAAGCGACGAATTGAGAACGAGGCGGCCGTCAAAGCCTTTACGTTTACAAGCAAGGAAGAGGCGCTCACCACCTTTCGTCGGGAACTCAAGGGACAGGAGAGTCTCCTCGAGGGTCTCGGGGATAATCCGCTTCCCGCGTCGTTTCAGCTCAAGATTCGCGACGAGTATCAGAGCTCGGAGGCCCTCAAGGGGCTTAGCGCATTCCTGAGCCGCCTCGAGGGGGTAGAGGACATCCAGTACGGGCAGGAATGGGTCGAACGTATGACTCGGGCCGAGCGACTCATCAGGTTGCTGGGCGCCATCATCGGTTCGGTGCTCACGCTCGGGTCGGCAATGATTGTCTCCAATACCATTCGGCTCGCGGTCTATGCGCGCGCGCAGGAGATTGAGGTTATGCACCTCGTTGGCGCTACCAAGGCGTATATCCGCGCCCCCTTCCTGGTAGAAGGGATGCTCCAGGGTAGCCTTGGCGCCGCGCTCGCGCTGGGCGTCCTGTTCGCGGCCTACCGCTTCGTCGCGCCGACCTTCAATGTGGTTTCCCCGCTCTTCTCGATAGGAGCGAGTCAAGGATTCCTGGAATCGTCGATGATGGCAGGTTTGGTCGGTGGGGGCGCAGCGATCGGCGCTCTGGGCAGTTCGCTCGCTGTCAACCGTTTCCTGAAGATGTAGTCGGCAGCCACTGGAAGGAGGATGATGTCCCGTTCTTTTCTTCGCCTCCGGACGGTGGTGGCCCTTGCTGCGACCTTTCTCCTCGGCTCTTCATTCGGCCTGGCGGCTGAACCAAGGACGGGACCCCCATCGCGCCTCCGCGAGAAGCGCCAAGAGCTCAGTCAGGTAAAAAGAGAGCTGAACCGGGAACGCAAGCAGGCGCAACAGATGGCGCAGAAAGAGCGAACGCTTTTTGACGAGTTGGACCGGATCGATCGTGAGCTTCAGCAAAAGGGACGGGAACTGAAGGAATTGCAGACCAGACTGAAGGTGAGTACGGAACGGCTGCAGACCACCCAGCAAGATATCAAGCTGACCCGGACTCGCCTCAACCAGATACAGGACCTGTTCCGGAGGCGCATGCGCGCCATTTACAAACAGGGACGACACAGCTATGTCCAGGCCCTCCTATCCTCGGAGGATCTGGCTGGCGCCGAGCGCCGCATACGATACCTCGGTGCAGTTGCGAATCAGGACCAGCGGATGGTGGCAGCCTACACGACTACCCTCGACACACTGGGGACTCAACAGGCCACGTTGGAACAGTCAAGGGCGGAACTGACCATGAGTCAGAAAGCCATCACAGCAAAGCGCGAAGAGATTCTGGGGGAGCAGAATACCAGACGCGTGCTGTTGGCCAAGGTTCAGGAGCACAAGAAGGGCCACTTGGCAGCCATCCGGGATCTGGAGCTGGCAGCCCGCGAGCTCCAGGGTCTTATCAGTCGCCTGCAGCAACAGAGGCGACCCCAGATCGCGAGAGGAGTTCGCCCCACACCGTCGCGGGCTCACGGCCAGACCGACGAACCGGATGGATCGTTTGCATCGCTCAAGGGCCGCTTGCCGTGGCCCACGACCGGCGTCCTGACGTCTACGTTCGGTCGGCAGGAGCACGCACGGTATAGGACGGTCACATTTAACCACGGCATCGAGATTAATGCTCCAGAGGGACAAAAGATCGCGTCAGTCTCCGACGGCGTTGTGCTGTACGCTGATTGGTTCAAAGGGTATGGCCGCTTGATTGTCCTTGACCACGGGGAGGGGTATTACACCGTCTATGCGCATGCCGCCGAGATCCTTGTCAGACTGGGCGATCACGTGACGAAGGGACAGACCATCGGGCTGGTGGGCGCCACGGGGTCTGTGACCGGATCGCAGCTCTATTTCGAAGTACGGTATCAGGGCGGGGCCCAGGATCCCGCAGCCTGGCTTGCCCGTAACTGATGTGAAACGAGAGGGTCTAGGGTATAGAATCAAAGGGGACCCCCTAGACCCTAAACCCTAACCCCTATACCCTTTCTTTTAGGAGGAATCGATGAGATTCGGAGATCTGTTTCGAAAGGGACGGAAGGGTGTCGTCATCATATTGACGATGGCGTTGTTGGTCATCGGTGGCGGCGGCCATCATGAGGTCACGGCTGTCGAGGACAGCTACGAACGGCTGAAGGTCTTCGCCGAGGTCCTGTCGCTGGTTCAGGCGAATTACGTAGAGGAGACGAAGCCTCGCGACCTGATCTACAACGGCATTAAAGGAATGCTGGAGTCGCTGGATCCTCACAGCGCCTTCATGCCGCCCGATATCTTCAAAGAGATGCAGGTCGAGACTCAGGGTTTGTTCGGAGGGCTGGGAATCGAGATCACGGTCAAGGATAGGATGCTGACGGTGGTGACGCCGATTGAAGGAACCCCCGCCGATCGGGCCGGGATTCATCCTGGCGACCGGATCGTCAAGATCGACGGAAGCCCGACGAAAGACATGACCCTCATGGAGGCGGTAAAAAAGCTCCGAGGCCCCAAGGGGACGAACGTTGTCGTGACTATCCTCCGCGAGGAGTCCCCTGGGCCATTCGAGCTGACGTTGGTTCGGGAGATCATCGAGGTCAAGAGCGTCAAGGTCAAAGCGTTGGGCGATGGGGTCGCCTACGTTCGGATCAGCGCGTTTCAAGAGCGGACCGGGAAGGACCTCCAGAAGGCGATCGAACAGTTGGGACAGAACGGGATGTCCGCGATGGTGCTGGACCTTCGCAACAACCCGGGCGGCCTCTTAAACCAGGCTGTTCAGGTGTCCGATCTATTCCTGGATCAAGGGCAGCTCATCGTCTACACCGAGGGTCGGATCAAGAACCAGGATCTCCGCTTCTCGGCGGAACACGGGGCTCAGATCCCCAAGGTTCCCATGGTGGTATTGGTGAACGGAGGATCCGCCAGCGCCTCCGAGATCGTCGCGGGCGCGCTTCAGGACTGGAAGAGGGCCGTAGTCCTTGGAACCAAGACCTTCGGGAAGGGGTCGGTGCAGACGGTGGTTCCGCTGAGCGATGGTTCCGGCCTGCGTTTGACGACGGCAAAGTACTTCACGCCAAAGGGGCGTTCAATCCACGGCACCGGGCTCGTGCCTGATATCATCGTAGAGGCGCCACGACCCGTAATGGCGAAGGCGCAGGGTGGTCCCGCTGAAAAGGAGAGTGAGCCTGGGAAAGAGCGTCCTGAGAGACGACAGGAAAAGAAGATTTCCGAGGAGGAGGGAGACGTTACGCTCCAGATCGGCAAGCGAGAGGGGCCTGATCCCAGCACTGACGTCCAGTTGAAGCAGGCAATGGAGATTCTCAAGGCCAGCCAGATCATCGAGAAGGGATTCATGAAAGGGAACGCAGGATAAGGCAGCAGTCAGCTATTACCCCTGTCGTTGCGAGCGACCGAAGAGAGCGTGGCAATCTCACCGTATTTCCACTGAGAGATTGCTTCAGTCGCTTTGCTCCTTCGCAATGACAAGTGGGGACTATCGAAGCAATGGCACACCTGACATTGGGAATTGAAACCTCATGCGACGAAACGGCGGCCGCCATCCTGGAGGATGGCCGGAGCATCCGTTCTTCCGTCGTCGCCTCCCAGGATCTCCTCCACGCCCCCTACGGCGGGGTCGTCCCTGAATTGGCCTCACGTCGTCACATAGAGGCTATCTGGCCGGTGGTCCAGGAGGCGTTGACGAGAGCGGAGGTCAGCCTTGGCGACCTTGATGGTATTGCGGCAACGTCAGGACCGGGGTTGATCGGCTCGCTGCTGGTTGGCCTCTGCTTCGGGAAGGCGCTCGCCTTTGCCTGTAATATCCCGCTGGTCGGCGTAAACCACTTAGAGGGACATCTCTATGCCGCCCTGTTGGAGCATGATGATCTCTCCTTCCCCTTCACCGGACTCGTGGCATCGGGTGGTCATACCCACCTGTACCTGGCCACAGCCCCTGGTGAGTATCGCTTGCTCGGCCGAACCAGGGACGATGCCGCAGGCGAGGCGTTCGACAAGGTAGCAAAGTTTCTCTGTCTCGGTTATCCGGGCGGGCCGCTGATCGAGAAATGGGCTCGGAAGGGCGATCCGAACGTCGTACGGTTTCCCAGGTCGATTCCTCCGCGAGGTTCATACGATTTCAGCTTCAGCGGTCTGAAGACCGCAGTGGTCAATTATGCGAAGGGTTTAGGGTATAGGGTTCAGGGTTCAGGGGGACCCCCCCAACCCCCTACTCTTGACCCTGCTCTTGTGGCGGACATCTGCGCTGGATTCCAGGAGGCTGTGGTGGATGTGCTGGTTCGCGTGAGTCTGGCGGCGGCGAAGGCGTCTCCCTCTCGCCGTCTCGTGCTGGCCGGAGGGGTGGCCTGCAACGGCAGACTCCGCTCGGTGTTTGCGGAGCGGGCAACAGGGGAAGGCGTACAGGTCTACTACCCCACACCCTCTCTGTGTACCGATAACGCCGCCATGATTGCTGCCGCCGGCTACCCTCGTCTTCTGCGCGGCGAGCGAGCCGTGCTCTCGTTGAACGCCGACGCCGATCTCGCTCTTGGCCTGTCTGCGTGCCCCGCACAGGCAGGCCTGACATAAAGGAACGCGAATGGCGAAACTATCGATTCTGCTCTACCCATCTCCCGTCATCCGTAAAAAGTCTGTGCCGGTGACATCGATTGACGGCGAGCTTCAGCGCTTCATCGACAACATGGTGGAAACGATGTATGCGGCTCCGGGCATGGGGCTTGCCGCTCCCCAAGTGGGAGCACTCAAGCGGGTCATCGTCCTGGACCCATCCGACGATCGTACGTCGCATCGGCCTATGACCCTTATCAATCCCGTACTAGTCGCCGGTGAAGGACAGATCGTGGATGAGGAAGGATGTCTCTGTATCCCGGACCTGAATGAGCCGGTCTCGCGATTCAAGCAGGTGGTCGTCAAGGCCTATGATCGGAACGAGAAGGAGATCATTCTGGAGGGGGCCGACCTGCTGGCGCGTATCCTGCAGCACGAGATCGACCACTTGGATGGTATCCTGTTTATCGACCGCCTGAGCACGGCAAAGCGCCTCCTGCTCAAGCGACGGCTCAAGAAGACGCAAAAA
>DATMXF010000260.1:0-5513 GCA_035561835.1 Patescibacteria group bacterium | reverse complement strand
CCGTGCGAAGGCTTCTCACATCCCATCGCCTCGTGGTCGCGACGATCGCCCTTCGAGGCGGCGGCTTCATCGCAGAGGTAAAGCAAAGGACTGTTGTCGAGCAGTGGGAGGTGACCCTCAAGAACCGGGAGGAACTGCCCGAGCGTGCCCTCGCGTGGCTTCGAGCCGCGCGTGGACCGCTATTGGGAGAGGCTGCAAAGTCGTGCGGTATTGCGCCGATAAAGCAGACTTGATAAGGTCCTGGTGACCGACGGATAGTGTTAGCGACTTTGATCTGAAGGGATGGAGCAGGAGTGTCAGTCGGACTGTAGCAGTGATAGAGGCCGACTCAAGAGGTAGAGGGCTACTGCTTGAGCGAGAGACGTACGACTTCGAAACCTAAGGACAAAGGAATGCAGGCATCGAGCATGCGCCCCTCCCAACTAAGGCAGAGCTTCTCTCGCACAGTTGTAGGGCCGGAGCACTGCGGGAAAACGCCTGTGACTTCCAATGGACGTTGTCGTCTGCGCCTCTTTCTGTTCCTCGCTCTCACGCTCAGCCTGACCGCCGCCTGCAGTGGGACTTTTCAGCGAGGCGCAACACCCTCGGTCTTCGTCCGCAACACCGGCCAAGAAAACCTTATCGTCTTTTTCCATGGTGTCCTGGGGGATGCGGAATCCACCTGGCGCAATCCGGAGACCGGCGCGTACTGGCCCGAGATGATCACGCGAGACGCGGACTTCAACGCCTTCGACGTCTACGTCCTCAACTATGAATCTCCGTTCATCGCTCGCACGTCGACCATCGAGGAGATCGCGCAGCGCGCGCTCCAGCAGCTCCGTGACCGGAACATCTTTGTACGTTACAAACAGATCTTCTTTGTCACTCACAGCATGGGCGGCCTCGTCGCCAAACGTCTACTCGTCGAGCTGAATCGCCCGACAGAAGTGGACAATCTCCGTCGCGTGAGAGCGGTGCTCTACATTTCGACCCCAGCTCAAGGCGCCCAGATCGCCGAACTTGGCAAATGGCTCAGCCTCAATCCACAGTTCAAAGACATGGAGCCCGCAGACTTAAACTCGTTCCTTCAAGCTCTCGATAATCAGTGGCAAAACCTGATAAGGGATCGGGATACGACCGGCGCGCTATTCCCGAAATCGTACTGCGCCTACGAGACAAAGCCCACGCATGGCATCATGATCGTCAGCCGCGTCTATGCCGCCACGCGGTGCGACCTCCTACCTTACGCGATTGACCTTGATCACATCGCCATCGCGAAACCGGCGAGCGATCAGGTCGATCCGTACACATGGAGCAAGGCGCGCATCTTTGAGGCGGCAGAGCGCAAGCTCATCCTGGAGTCTCTTCCCAAGGCTGATCCGCACCGTTTTGCCGTCGCGGTTGTCCATCTCGAGAACGACACTCAGGGCGAGTATGAACGGATGATCGTCGAGGCTCTGAGTGAGCTGGAGGGCGTCGAGGTTTTACGGTTTGATCGGACGATTACTGCGGAAGGTCCGCGGCCTCAGGAAGCTATTCGCAAAGCCCATGACGAGGTCAGAGACTATCTCGCCGCCTCAGGCGCCCATCTTTTGATTTGGGGGAGCGTCCTCAGACGGGATGGAAAAGGGATGCCCAAGCTCCGCTGGACGGCATCCAGCGAGATCGGGTTTGAGAAGCAAGCGAGAAACTACGACCCGACGGGTATTGAGCTTCCCGGGATCTTTTGGAGTGATATGGCAGAGGTCTTGAAGCTGCTCGTCCTCAGCTATGATGCTGAATTTCGCGCGCTCGAGGGACGCTTCATTGGTGATAAGCTCGGCCCTTTTATTGAGAAGGTTCGCCGACTCCTAAATGACAGACAGTCCCAAAGGGGCTGGAGTGCTGAAGCCAGGCTGCAAGTAACCGTCATCCTCGCAGACTCGCTACTGATGTTCGGCGAACAGGCCGGAAAGACTGAGTCTTTGGTGGACGCCGTTGCCATCTACCGTGAAGCGCTCAAGGAGCGCACCCGCGAGCGCGTGCCCCTGGACTGGGCGATGACGCAGTACAACCTGGGGACCGCGCTTGCGAGGCTCGGCGAGCGGGAGAAGGGGACCGCTCACCTTGAAGAAGCTGTCGCCGCCTACCGTGAAGCGCTCAAGGAGTACACTCGCGAGCGCGTGCCCATCCAGTGGGCGATGACACAGACTGACCTCGGGGCGGCACTTGGGATGCTCGGCGAGCGGGAGAATCGTCTCGATCTCATCTGTGAAGCCCTAGGTTTATCCGCCGCTGCTTGGGAGATTTTCTCTGATAGCGCGCCCGCTTATGCCTCTGTGGCCAAACAGAGCGGAGAGATAGCCATTCAAGTTATGCGCGAAGGCTTCGAGGCGTCGAAGGTGGACGAATGCTTGCGCCGGCACGAGAAGTACCTAAAGCCAATGCTGTCCGAATTAGCCGGAAACCAGTAATGCCCTGCTGTGCTTACTCAGTAAATCGGCCGCACGAGAACGCTCACGCAGCCGGTTCAAGGACTACGCGGTACCCTCGCAGTTGCCGGAGTGAGGTGACCCAGTGTTTGACGCGTCCGGTGTGGCGGTACGGCGCCCACTTGGGCGAAGGTGTGTAGAGGATTTATGGAATATCATTTGTCAAATAGATCAAACCAATTTAGATTGATATCATGAAGGCAACAGTCACCATCGACAAGGCGGGGCGGGTCGTCCTGCCCAAGACGCTTCGTGACGAGCTCCACCTCGCTCCCGGCGACACCCTGAATCTTAAGGTGGAGGGCGAGCGGGCAGGGCGGAGGGGAAAAATAGTCGGACAAGAGGTGCTGTGAAGATGAAGACGCTCTATACGATGGTGGTACGGCAAAGCGGCGGCAAGTGGGTGACGCTCTGTCTCGAAAATGGCGTGGTTGGCCAGGGAGCGAGCCGAGAAGAGGCCATCCGGCGGCTCAAGGACGCGGTCGCCTCCTTCGAAGAGGCGGTGAAGGCAGAGGATGACGTATATTCCGCACCAGTCTCCATCAGAGAACTGCACGAGTTTCTGACTTACGAAGTGGATCAACCGACGGCCGAGCGCTACGAATTATGCGCCGTCTATGGCTAGAAAGATTCCGGCACTCAAGCCGCGAGAAATCATCCGCTTACTGCTTGCCGCGGGGTGTACATTCTATCGCGAAGGCAAGGGCGATCACCGGCTGTACAGCCGAGTAGCGGCTGACAGGAAACGCATTGTCCCAATAGATATGGGCGTAGGTGAGCTCTCACCGCTTTACGTGTTGCGCATCCTGCGACAGTTCGGCTTTAGTGATGAAGAGATCGAGATTTTCTTCCGGTAAGCACCTACCGCTCTGGAGAGCGACCCAACACTGCCCCACATCTTGCCTTTTCCCTTGACAGGATGGGCCTAAGTGATTGAAGATAAGCCCCGGTAATTGTGAAGCTGGGAGAAGAGTTAGGCGCGTAGCTCAGGGGGAGAGCGCTTGCTTGACACGCAAGAGGTCGGCGGTTCAAGACCGCCCGCGCCTACCATTGCTTGCAATACCCGATGTTGCCTTGGGCGGAATCATCTGAACGGAAAAAGGTGTCATACCGTTGTGATGCCCTTCTCTTATCGAAATCTGGATACGCAGAGTGAGTGAGATCCGGACACAATCGATCGTGATCACGCTGGACGACGAACGGCGACATGAGTTCGCGGCCGGTGTGACAGCGCTGGACGTACTGGAGGCCGTAGATCCGGCAGCCAGGAAGGAGACGATCGGGGCGAGCGTCAATGGGCGTCTCGTAGATCTCTGCAGTCCCATCGAGGAAGACGCGCACCTGAGATTGATCAGCATTACGTCACCGGAAGGCCTGTCGATGCTCCGGCACAGCGCCGCTCACCTGATGGCAGCCGCTGTACAGAAGCTTCTGCCAGGCTCAAAATTTGCGATCGGCCCGGCTATCCAGGATGGTTTTTACTATGACATTGAGCCGCCTCGCCCGCTGACCCAGGACGATCTTCCGGCTATTGAGGCCACGATGCGCGAGCTCTCGGAGCAACGACTGCCGTTCGTCAGGCGTGAGGTCTCGCTGGATGAGGCGATTACGAATGCGGCGGCGCTGAACCAGCCGTACAAGATCGAGCTGCTGGAGACCATCCGAGATCGGGCGAAGGCTCCATCCGGAGTCGCCCGGGAGGATGAGTTGGAGCATGAGGTAGATCCGGTAGCGCAGCGGGCCAGCTTCTATACAACCGGCGACTTTGTCGATCTGTGCCGCGGTCCCCACGTCCTGGACACGTCGGTGATCCGGTTCTTCAGGCTGACCCATCTGGCCGGCGCCTACTGGCGGGGCGACGAGCGCCGGCCGATGCTGACCAGAATCTACGGCATCGCCTTTCCGACACAGGAGGCGCTTGAGGCGCATCTGTTTCTCCTGGAGGAGGCGAAGCGTCGGGACCATCGGCGTCTGGGCCGTGAGTTGGACCTCTTCAGCATCCATGATGAGATCGGCGGTGGGCTTGTCCTGTGGCATCCGAAAGGGGCGTTAGTCCGGAAGCTCATTGAGGATCTGTGGCGTGACGAGCATCTTAGGAACGGTTATGATCTCGTGTATACGCCGCATGTCGGCCGGGCGAAGTTGTGGGAAACCAGCGGCCATCTTGACTTTTATCAGGAGTTCATGTATCCCAGAATGGAGATGGAGGGGAACGACTATTACGTCAAGCCGATGAACTGCCCCTTCCATATCAAGTTGTTTCAATCCAAAGTTCACAGCTACCGGGAGTTGCCGGTACGGTTTGCCGAGCTGGGAACGGTCTATCGCTTCGAGCGCGTCGGAGTCCTTCATGGGCTTCTGCGTGTTCGTGGGTTTACACAGGATGACGCGCATATCTTCTGCACGCCGCAACAGATGGTGAGCGAGGTGGCCCGCGCCGTCAGCTTCAGTCTGTCCTTTCTCGGCAGCTTTGGTTTCGATCGGTACGACGCCTATATCGCCACGCGACCGGAGAAGGCGATCGGGGATCAGGGGCTCTGGAATGACGCGACTGAGGCGTTGCGCCGGGCGGCCGATGATGCCGGCCTCGCCTATCAGATTGACGACGGGGGCGGCGCCTTCTATGGGCCGAAGATCGATCTCAAGGTGCGAGACGCCTTGGGCCGCGCCTGGCAGTGCACGACGGTCCAGTTCGATTTTAACTTGCCGGAACGCTTCGACATCACCTATGTCGGAGAGGACAATCGGCCGCATCGACCTTTCATGGTGCACCGGGCAATTCTCGGATCGTTGGAGCGGTTTTTTGGGGTATTGGTCGAACATCATGCAGGCGCCTTCCCGACCTGGCTTGCGCCGGTACAGGCAAAGCTGGTGCCGGTGGCGGATCGTTTCCAGCCGTATGCCCATCAGGTCTCAGAGCAACTCAGGGCTATAGGGATACGTACGGAAGTGGACGTGCGGAACGAGAAGGTCGGCTACAAGATTCGGGATGCGGAGGTGCAGAAAACCCCCTATATCCTTGTGGTGGGGGAAAAAGAAGCCACTTCAGGCGCTGTCTCGGTG
>DATMXF010000259.1:0-2717 GCA_035561835.1 Patescibacteria group bacterium | reverse complement strand
GTGGGGGTGTTCTCGACCAGCCCGTTCAAGCTGGTGAAGGAAATACCTGTGGGCAAGAACCCGCACGGCACGGATGTCATCCCGGAAGGCACACTGGTCCTGGTGAGCGACAAGCTTTCCGCGACCATGACCATTATCGATGCGCAGAAGCTGACCGTAAAAAAGGTGCTGCCCACCTGCGCCGGACCGCTGCACTCCGTGATGGACGTATACAACAAGGATGGCGGTTCCTATCGTGCCGGGATCGACAGCGCCGAGGGGCTGACGTCCAAGTATGCCTATGAGAGTTGCTTCGTGGCCGACGCCAACGTCAAGGTGGATCTCAAGAAACTCGAAGTCGTGGATGAGATTCCTACCCACTATCGCACGGGCCATATCTCGATCAGCGCGGACAACTCCTACGTGATGGCGCTGAACAAGTTCTCGACAGGCCTGTTCAGCCCGACCGGGATCGTCTATCCGGTCAACTTCGAGATGTGGGACGCGCGCGAGAAAAGCCCCACCTACGGCAAGACTCTGAAGATCACCCCGGTGGATGGCGAGCCGCATAATGCCAAGAGCCTCATGTCCTATTTGGTCAAGGACTGGACGCGGGGCGAAGCCGAGCGGGGCGGATTGCTCAAGGCGGGTCCGACGCCTGTACTTGATCCGGCGCACCGCGCAAAGGTGAAGCGGTACATGATCCCGAAGGACAATACCGCGCCGGGCGTCAAGGTTGTTGATGGTGTCAAGGAAATCCACATGAAGGCCTTCAGCTATGGCTACATCCCCCGCCAGGTCAGGGTGAACAAGGGGGACAAGGTCAGGCTGTTCGCGACCAATATCGACAAGGCGGCGGGCATCACCAAGAACCCGGATGTCACCATGGGCCTGGTGATCTATGGGCCGTATGGCCTGAGGACGAACATGGATCTTCCCCGCGGAGTGACCGCCGTGCATGAGTTCACGGCGGACATTGCAGGGGAATACGAGATCTTCTGTTCGCACTTCTGCGGGCCGCTGCATCTGGAAATGAGGGCGACGTTCTTCGTCGATGATCCGAAGAAGGGGCCGTCCAATCTTGCCGTTGGAGATTACGATGTGGCGCAAAAGGTCTCAGGTCTGTTGGAAGAGGGCCAGATCACGATCGCCGAACGCGTCAAGGCTCAGTGATTGCTCGTAGCGAACAGGTGAATATGGCCGAGTTACCCCCTTCTGCGGGGGGAGCACATCCTCATGGGAGACTTAAGATGAATTCCGATCAATTGAAGACGTCCCTGGTGGCAGTAGCGAGTTTGGGCATCATGTTGTCGGCCGGATCCACGGTTCTGGCGGCGGAGAAGGAGAAGCGTTGCACGGCCGGCGGCGTCAAGGTCGAGTGCCCCACCCAAAGCGACGCTGCGGTCAAGAAGGCGGCGGAAGCGTACGGGAAGGAAGCCTCGGATTATGAGCGAGGCAAGGGAGGCAGCACCTATGGCGTTGCGCCCTTCGACTACCTGACGGGCGTGGGCAAGCGTGCCAACACAGACTCCAAGACCTACAAGACGGAAAGTGGTTATGGTGACGCCAAGGGCTCCTACAAGACCGAGTTGTGGGATCGGGTGAAGAAACCGGCGCCGGGACCTGACGTATATGATCAATGGACCCACAACTGGTCGCCCAAGTTCGGCACAACCCTGGTGGCGGGCGCCGATGCCAATCAGGGAAAAACCTATTATTATTCATACTGTATCGCCTGCCATGGCTGGATGATGCATGGCGATGGTCCAAGCGCCGTTGAGCTGAACCCGCGGCCGAGGACCCTGACCCGCGGCGACTACATGAACAAAAAGTCCAACCTAGAGTTGTTTACCGTTATTAAAGGGGGTGGCGAGGCGGTGTCCCTCTCTTCGTCCATGCCGAATTGGGGAAATGTCCTGCAGGACCAGGATATCTGGAACATCGTCGCTTTCATCCGCGCTATGCAGGATGTGCAGCCACCCAAGACATTGGAAGAGTACCTTGCCCCCAGGTCGACCTTCAAGCCCATCAAGGGTGATGTGGATGCGCTCAACGCCGCAACTCATAAGGATTTCAAAGAGGCGCAGGAATTGATCGAATCCGATATGGCCGGACGAGGTGGCAAGACCCTCGTCGGCGGCGGATTTGTTGAAGGTGGCAACAGGCTCAAGCCTACCGAGGTCAAGCTGAAGGTGAGCCAGTAAGGCGTGGTCTGGCCAGAGGCGCGCCAGTCCGAGTACCGAGGTGTGTATTTGAGTTGAAATACTCAGGCCCGCTCGACTGATGGTTGGAGAGAGGTACAACCAGGAACAGGAATTCCTGGTTGTACCTCTCGCCTTTTCTGGATAAGGTAACGTTGCGTTTCTTGACGAGTTCCACGAAGATCGCTTTAGCCTGGCCGCCTGTATTTTCCGATTACTCCATGGTCACAAGATAGAAGCGATAAAGGTTGCCCCATGACATTGCAAGCTTTCAGCGTCGTCGATGACGCGTCCGGACCGGCACCTGAAATCAGTTTGCCGCAGCGGATCCTGATAGCGCTGGACTCCTCCGATCATGCCAATGCCGCCATGAGGAATACGCTGGAGTTGGCAGGACTCGCAGGAGCAGTGATTACGGGCACTCATGTTTATGCGGCGAAGCTCCACGACATGCGCTTCCGGCAGATGGAGGGAGGCTTGCCCGAGCAGTTCCGGGAAGAGAGGGAATTGGAGCGCCAGCGCGAGGTGCACGATGAT
>DATMXF010000258.1:0-3906 GCA_035561835.1 Patescibacteria group bacterium | reverse complement strand
GCGGATCGCTTCGACGCCACCGTCGAGATAGATTGCGCCGATCACAGCCTCGAAACTACTTGAGAGGACTCTGATCTTGTGCCTTCCGCCCGTTAACTCTTCTCCCTTGCTCAGTACGAGCAACGGCGCAAGGCCGTGGAGTTGCGCCATGTCAGCCAGCGCAGTGGCGCTCACGAGACCGGCGCGACGTTGGGTCAGTTCACCCTCTGAGGCTGTCGGCAGCAGAGAGACGAGCGCGTCGCTGACATAGAGGCTCCAGACCGCATCCCCCAGAAACTCAAGCCGCTGGTAACGCAGACGGACATCCGCTTGCGAGGAATCGGTCGAGGAGGGGTGGGTGAGCGCCGCTTCAAGAAGCATCGGGTTTCGGAATCGATGGCTGCAGAGAGCGAGCGGGGTGGATGATGTGACTGCTTGTGACGATATCGTCATGGGCTACGGATAGCATACTTGTATCGGGCCGTCAACATAGCTTCGCACGCTGTCGTCAAGAAGCCCCAGAATAGTATGGGCTGTAGTACCCGAGGGTACTACAGCCCACCAGCCGATCCGAACGCTTGTACCGATATGACCCGATAGTCAGCTATTCGTCTATGGTTGGATCACAACCGCGCTGACCAACCCTCCAGGATAGGCCTCGTTATTCGTGGAGTGTTCGACGACGTGACAATGAAAGGCCCAATTCCCCACATGCTCAGGTTCCATCCCTGCCTCAAATTCGATATCCACTATCTCCCCTGGATGGACCGTAATCGTATTGATGAGGGATTGTAACCCGGTCGGTATCGGATTCGAGTCACGGGCGACGACACGGAAGTTGCGCCCGTGCATGTGCATCGGGTGCGAGAAGGCGCCAATTCCGATCATGCGGATCCTGGCTTTCTGCCCCTGCTTAAGTACGACGAGCTTGTTGCCAGAGTCGGCTAAGTTGTGGGGGTTGAAGGCTTTACCGTTAATGGTGAAGTAGTTGGGAATTTCGTCTACGCCATGCCCTGTCGGCACGTTGTTGAGAATGGTATTATCGGGAGCTTTATTTACGCGCCACTCGGACAGCATCCACACCTCATCGTAAGCTAACTTCTTATCTCGGCTACCTTTCGGTCTGACGATAATCGCTCCGTACAGCCCGAGTCCCATCTGCTTTACAGCATTATGATGGGCGTGATACATGTATGTTCCGGCAGGGGGGGCCGTCCAGTGAACTGCCAACGAGTCTCCTATCATCATATCAGGCCCCGCACCGATGTGAGACACGCCGTCGGTATCATTGGCAAGATACGGCGCGTTGATGCCGTGAAAGTGAACAGTCGTGTCCTCAGCGAGGTTATTGATGAACTTCACGCAGACCGTATCACCTTCGGTTACCTCGATGGCCGGTCCCGGTACGCTCCCGTTGAACATCATTGCGTCTACCACGACTGGAACTAATGGGTTCACCTCATCATTAGTAAGGATGGTCCACGGGCCCTCTGTCATAGTTCGCGTCAAGATGTGAGTAAAACTCCCAAGATCACTACAGTTCCCGTTTAAGGCGGTATGCGCGTGACCCTGAGAGGCCATAGTGACCACTGCGAACACCGTCACAACGCCCGCCACCACGATGAATCTCAGCCGTCTTACCATCGACACGATTTTTCTCCTTTGCCTTGATGTCAGTAGGTTTTTTCAGTTCACGCTCGGTGTACTCCTCGACCTAAGGCGTGGGGACAGGAGACGGAAAGGGACATGCGGGGTGGCCAAAGCCTCCGGCGCTGACGGTATGGCCGGTCAGGGGATCGACCGTAAGATCGTAGATGATGTTATCGGAGTTTGGGGTGGTATTCAGGACTAAGGTCTTACGGGTTTCCCATGCGATCCAGTGATCGCGGCATGACGTGTCGCCGCTTACGCCGATCGCCCCAACGAGGGTCCCGGCGTTGTAGAGCGGCAGACCGCCGCCGAAGACATTGACGCCGCCTACCTTGTGCCCAACCATCGGATCGTTCGGCTGGCCGTTATTGGCGGAGTTGCCGCCGTAGGCCGTCTCGGTATCGACCGGATTGCTGAACTGCAGGCCAAAGAGGCTCTGACCGGATTGTACGGCCGAATAGAGGTTGGCGGTGGAAAGCGCCAGCCCCGGCAGGCTGAACGCATTGGCGGTATTGGCCTTCTGCGCCGAGATGACCCGGCTCCCTGGCCACTGATCGCCCCGATTGCCACCGGTAAAGGCGACGCCGCATACCACGCCGTCCCGATTCACGACAGTTCCCCACATCTGCAGACCGAACCCTCCGCTGCCTGGCAGCCCCACTGCACTTTGCAGCGCGGCCCGCAGTTGGGCATGCGACGGCAGGTCGCTGCACTGTGCCGCCTTGGGATCCGCCGAGGCTAGGGTCGTGAACGCCATTGTTCCGAGCAACGCCACTGCCGCACCGAATGCCGCTTTACTACGCTTCACATTCCACATGCTGTTGTTACCCTCCTGTTGTGTGTGTGACGTGTGATGACCATCCCCCGCTTGTGCTTCACCTGCTAGACACGCTGTGCCACCGCTTCGCTTACTGCGCCTCCTCTCTCGATCCATGGCGGACCGTGTTTCGTCATTGAAAACGCCGTTGAGCCATTTCTTTGTTCATCTGGATGGTGTCCTATGCTGTGTGGATATTTCTACCGACAGATGGACGAATTGCACTTTTACACACTATTCGCAGCAAGGCGCAACAGCAGGCGAGTTAATCAGAGAGGTCTCTGGCAGTCAATACGCGTTTCGGCGTACATAGCCCATTTTTAAACAGCCTGAAACCATCTACGCTAAAATGCGTATTGACAGTACGCAAGGCGAGGGGTAGTGGTACGCAGTGGGAGTAAAAGAGGGAAAAGGATGGAACGGTTGACGCAACAACAACTCCGGGTTCTCCTCAAATTCGTGCGGGGCTTCTACGCCTGCCACGATCGCGATGCGTTCATCAGCTACCTCCTGTACGGGATCTCGACACTCGTTCCCACGGAGTTGGCGGCATTTACTGAAATCGATGGTGGGGGACGGATCATCGATATGAGAGTAGAGCCGTCTACTGCCACGCTTCCGGGTTTCCGGCAGCTCTTTGAGCGGCACCTCCCACAGCATCCTCATTTCACCTACTACCAGCAGACCGGCGACGCGAGTGCCGTGAAGCTCTCGGACTTTCTCACCAGACGGCAGTTCCACGCGCTGACAATATATAGCGAGCTATACGAGCCGATGAAGATAGAGCATGTGATGAGCGTGGTGCTTCCCGGTCCCGGACCGTACTTGCGTGCGGTCAGCCTGCATCGGGGCCGTCGCGACTTTTCGGAGCGAGACCGGCTTCTCCTGAATCTCCTCCATCCGCATCTCATTCAGGCCTATGCGAACGCTGAGGCGATTAGGCTAATGCGACAAGAGGTCGGGCTCCTGGGGCAGGCTATGGAGGCGCGAGATCAAGGGGTGGTACTTCTCACCAAAGATGGGCGTGTTCGACTGATAAACAGTCGAGCGCAACAGTGGTTGGCGGACTATTTCGGGCGCTCATCGCAACGCGCCGAACACCTGCCTGAGGTCTTCAGAACTTGGCTTACGCATCAGGAGGCCTCCTTGAATGTCACGGATGACGTCCCGCTGCCTCGTAAGCCGTTCGTTGTAGAAAAGCAGGGGGAGCGTCTGGTGATCCGGCATCTGTGCGAGGCGGATCGTTGTATCTTGCTCATGGAACAGCAACCTGTCAGCGTCCAGCCGGTAGCCTTCAAGCTGTCAGATCTTACCAGACGGGAGGCCGAGGTGCTGTTGTGGGTGGCACATGGCAAGACCAATGTGGAGGTCGGGGCGATCCTCGGCCTGAGTTCACGGACTGTGCAAAAGCATCTGGAGCATATCTTTAAGAAGCTTGGTGTGGAGACTCGCGTTGCGGC
>DATMXF010000257.1:0-3806 GCA_035561835.1 Patescibacteria group bacterium | reverse complement strand
GCGAGGTAGAGTTCGTGGGCTTCGGGGTCCGCTTCCACTTTTGAGCGGCCCAGCCGCGCGAGCCCTATCGCGTCCGCAGTGTGATCAGGTCCCGCGCCCGGGGATAGTTGGGTCGGCAACTTAACGAAGTCCCGTGACGAGCGAGCGGCGGCCGGGAATTCTGCAAACAGCGAGTTACAGAACTTTGTCGATCGGAAATCAAGTGTGATCTCAGATCGGAGCCGGATCAGACGGGAGGGTGGTTCAATTGATCGACCACGCGAGGCTCGGTTGGGAGCGGGGATTCGGAGGTTCGCCGCCGAGGATTGCTTTTTCCGGGGAGATACGGCGAAGCGATGAAATGGACTAATACCAGCGCCCCATAGGGGCGAAATGTCGATCCATGACGAGAGAAGCTGAACACGCAATCGAAGTCGAGAACCTGACGAAGCGTTACGGGGTGTTGCTGGCGGTCAACGACATATCGTTCAACGTCAGGAACGGCGAAGTATTCGCGTTCCTGGGCCCGAACGGCGCCGGTAAGACCACTACCGTCGAGATCATCGAAACAATCCGCACGCCCACGTCGGGAAAAGTGCGTCTTCTCGGGTTGGACGTCACGAAGAAGAAGCGCGATATTGTCCCGCGCATCGGCGTCCTCCCACAGGGGTTCAGCTCGTTCGACAGGATAACGGTCAGGGAGACCATCCAGTACTACTCGCGGCTTTTCTCCTCCCGAAACACCGATATTGACGGGCTGATAGATCTTGCGAATCTCAAGGAGAAGACCACAGAGCAGTTCAAGACCCTCTCTGGGGGCTTGAGGCAGCGCCTAGGAATCGCGGTTGCGCTCGTGAACGACCCAGAGGTCGTGTTCCTCGACGAGCCGACGACAGGGCTCGATCCCCGCGCAAGGCGCAAGGTGTGGGAGGTCATGCTGGGCCTGAAGAAGAAGGGAAAGACAGTATTTCTCACCACGCACTACATGGAGGAAGCGGAGCTTCTTGCAGACACGGTCGCAATAATCTCGAAGGGAAAGATTATCGCGATGGGCTCTCCCGATGAGCTCATAGAAGGCAACGCGAACTACCTCGTCCTCACGCTAAAGTCCGTCGATGAAAGAGTCCGTGACATCGTCCGGAAGATGGGCTTCGAGCCGGTCCATAACAACCGCAACAACATCACGGTCAGAGTGGCGCACGCGGCCGACGTCCGGAAGATACTGAACGCCATCACGGACGCCGGGGCGTCATCCCTCAGCTTGGACGTTCGCAAGCCCAATCTCGAAGAGGTCTTCCTGAAGCTCACGGGCGAGGCGCTCCGCGAAGGCCCCACCGGGGGGGTGGCGAAATGAACCCGCGCGTCATCGGCGCAAATCTCGTCGTGAGCATCAAGACCTTCTACCGCGAGAAGTCCGCGATGTTCTTCACGCTTGCGTTCCCGATAATCTTGATACTCGTGTTCGGCACGATTTTCATGAACGAGGGCAACGAGAGCTTCGACCTTTACGTGCAGGACCTCGACCAGACGAATTCGTCCGCACAGCTCGTCAACACCCTCCAGCTTAAGGGGAGGTTCAAGATAACCAAGGTTGACCCTGCTGTCAACGCCACCCAGTACGCCAAGGACAACAAGCTGAACCTTGTCCTCGTGATTCCCGGGGGCTACGAGAGGTCGCTTGTGCAGAGGATGGCATTCCGCGACCCCAACGCGTCTGCGACGGTCACGTACATCTACGACTCGAGTTCGAGCTCGACATCCCCGAAGATGGAGATACTCCAGTCCGTGTTCGGAGTGGTGAACCTGGGGATGTCCGGGCAGCCGCCGTTCATCAGGTCGACCGAGACCGCGATTCTCATCAAGAAGTACCGATTCATCGAGTTCTTCGTCCCCGGCATCATCGCGATGTCGGTGATGACGTCAAGCCTGTCCGGCGCGGTGAACGTGAACGCGGAGCTCCGGCAGAAGGGCATCATCAGGAAGCTATCCACCACGCCCATCACCCGTACCGACTGGATACTGTCGAACATCCTGTACCAGTTCATACTCGCGGTCATATCCGCAATTGCGATACTGCTGGTGAGCTACGCCGTGTTTAGCGTTAGCCTGCAGATAAACGGCTGGCTCCCTCTGTTCATTGTGCTTGAGGTCTTCGCGTTCGCCGGAATCGGGATGATGCTCACCCGCGTCGCGGAGGAGGCGGAGAGCGCGGCGGCGGCGGCAAACGCCATCATGTTCCCGATGATGTTCCTCTCGGGGAGCTTCTTCCCCCTCGAGATGATGCCGGGCTTCCTGCAGACGTTTGCCAGGATCCTGCCTCTGTACTACGTGAACGAGGGGCTCCGGGCATCCATGATAGCTGTCGATAACATAACCGCACTGCGTTACTCCGCGATCATAGGGGTTTTCGCGACCGTAGTCTTCATCCTGGGCATACTAACTACCAAATGGGAAGAGGGCAAGTGAGAACAAAGTGCTCTGAACCCTCCCGGAGAGTAGAGGATTGATCTCATGCACTTGTTTGATGAAATAGGCTTAGCGCTGCGTGAGCGTTCGGGATGAGGGGGGCGAGACCTTAACGCGGACCATCTGGGTCGGAATTGCCGGCCTGCTTGACTGGCCGGAGGCCAGGGGTTAGAATCTCCCGACTTCAGCAGTGGCCGCCACGCAGAGCGCGACAGTTGGCTGTGGCGTCTTCGCTCGCTAACCGTTCGAATGCGATTCCCTGCCGGCTCCGGTTGAACAGCAGCCGCAGTATCGACGGCGCAACCTGACGGTCCATGGCCGTTCCGGGAGACCATACGGTCTTGCCAATGGGGTTGGCCGCGATGCGGGAAAGGAACGATGTTGGGCTCCCTCATCGGGAAGATTGCCCTAGTCACCGGCGGCTCCCGTGGGATCGGCCGGGCCATCGCGCATAAGCTCGCGGCCGCCGGCTGTGACGTGACCGTCAACTATTACAACAGCCATGACCAGGCGGAGGCCCTCTGCGCGGAGATCCGGGCGATGGGGCGGCATGCCTTCTCGATCCAAGGCAACGTCGGAAATCCGGAGAGCGTAGAGGAGATCTTCGCCGAATTCCGCCGGCACTTCGACCGCCTCGACATCCTGGTGAGCAATGCGGCCACCGGCGTGCTCAAGCCCGCGCTGGACATGTCGCTCAAGCACTGGCGCTGGTGCCTGGAGACCAACGCCCTGGCGTTGACCCTGTTGGCCCAGCGCGCCGTCCCGCTCATGCCCGCGGGTGGCCGGATCATCGCCATGTCCAGTTTGGGCGCCACGCGGGCCATCCCAGGCTACGGCTTCGTGGGGGCGTCCAAGGCGGCGTTGGAGTCCCTGGTGCGCACCTTGGCTCAGGAGTTGGGGCCGCGGGGTATTCGGGTGAACGCGGTGAGCGCGGGGGTCGTGGATACCGAGGCCCTGCGTTTCTTCCCCAACCGGGAATCCTTGCTGTCCTCGTTCGCGGAACGCGCGCCGGCCGGGTCGGTCCTCACCGCACAGGATGTAGCGGGGGCGGTCTACCTCCTCTGTCTGCCGGAGGCCGCGATGGTGACCGGGCACACCCTAATCGTGGATGGCGGCTTCTGTATTTCAGGCTGAGGCACCGGGTGCTCATGGATTCCGGACTGGCCGGCAAGGTAGTCATCGTGACAGGGGGGAGCCGCGGCATCGGGCGTGCGATCGTCGAGCTCTTCTCGGCGGAGGGAGCGGACGTGACCTTTCTTTTCCGCGAGAACACCGCGGCGGCCGCCGAGGTGATCGCTGCTGGGCGCGCCGCCGGGCGGCAGATCACGGCCGAGCAGGTGGATGTCCGCGACCCCCAGGGG
>DATMXF010000256.1:0-8445 GCA_035561835.1 Patescibacteria group bacterium | reverse complement strand
ACGGCATCTTTCCGACATCGGAAAACTTTTGAATCACGGGAAACTCTTTTTTCCCCGCATCAACAACCCAGATGCTGTTGGCATCCATCAACGAAAATATAAGAAGGTTGCCGGGGGCATCGACCAACCCCACCACCCTGGACGGCAGATCCTTTCCATCCTTTTCGCTCGGGTCCCTGTACAGGGCCGGGATCGACTTCACCAGCTCCAACGTATCGGCGTCCAGAATGCGCACCTCGCCGGGTACGTAATTACTGAGGACCACGTACCTTCCATCCTGGCTGATCACGCCCCCAATGCCCAATTTTCCTCCGTCCACCTGCTTGACGAGCTTCAGTGCCAAGAGATCGATCTTTGATACCTGGGCCTCTCGACCAATGACATAGGCGTAGCGTGCATCCGGGGAGAATTTCACCGTCGCATGCGTGAGGTTACCGAGCCCGGAAATCCGCCCCAGAAGCTCGTGACGGGAGGAGTCGATGACCAGGACACTGCCGGCCTGTCGCTCAATGACGACCACCAATGACGCCGTCCCCCACCGCCGCTCATCGGCGCTCGATTGCAGGGGTAGGCTGAGCGCCAGGAGAATGAGAAATACCTTAACTGCGAACCGGAATATGCGTGCTCGCACGACTGTCTTCCTTTCCATTCGTCGATGAGATCCCTAACTCCTCGTCGCTCAGGTAACAGCTTGGGTCGGACGCCCACAGA
The DNA here is from genome assembly GCA_035561835.1 of Patescibacteria group bacterium. GTDB lineage: Bacteria > Methylomirabilota > Methylomirabilia > Methylomirabilales > Methylomirabilaceae > Methylomirabilis. The sequence continues at coordinate 7,734 of DATMXF010000256.1, read as the reverse complement.
TCCCCGGTTGTCGCCTCCGCCCTGACTCTCGAGTTGCCGCCGCACAGCTCGAGATACGGGCATTGCGCGCAGCGGCCCTTGAGCGCGTGTCGGCGATCTTTCAGGACGCGCATGATCGGATCGGTGGTATCTTCCCAGATCGCCGCAAAACTCCGCTCTCGAACATTGCCGAGGGCGTAATGTCTCCAAAACGGATCGGCATAGACGTGTCCGAGGCTGTCGATGCAGCCCAGGGAGACACCGGAGCTGTTCCCCCCTCGGCGTTGCAGGAGCCGAAAGACTGATTGCGCCTGTGCGGGGGCAGACCCTCGCATCTTCAAGTAAAGGTAGACGCCATCGGCATCGTTATTACCGGTAGTCACCTCGATCTTGGAGCCGCGGCGATGCATATCGACACCCCTCCGGATAAGATAATCAAGCGCGCCGCGTCGTTCCTCAGACGACAGATCGTCATGGACCAGCCCCGCGCCTCGTCCTGAATAGACCAGGTGGGCGAAGTACAGGCGATCCACGCTCTCCAACTCCGCCAGATCACACATCGCCGGCAGATCGTGCAGGGTCCGACGGCACAGCGCAGTCCGTATGCCGACTTTCATCCCTTCATCGCGAGCGTAGCGTAGCCCTTGCAGCGCCAAGGCAAACGAGCCATCCATTCCCCGAAAGCGATCATGGACCGGGCCAATGCCATCCAGGCTCACACCGACATACGTGATGCCGAGGCGCCTCAGCCGCCTTGCTGCTGCCGCGTCGATCAACGTCCCGTTCGTCGACAGCGCGCAACGCAATCCAAGATCTTTCGCATGCTCGGCGAGCGTGTAGAGATCCTCTCGAAACAACGGATCACCACCGGACAGGATGAGCATCGGGATCTTATAGCCGGTGAGATCTGCGATCAGCCGCTTCCCTTCGTCGGTCGTCAACTCATCGGCATAGGCGCGGTCCTGCGATTGGCTGTAGCAGTGCAGACAATGGAGGTTACAGCGCCGCGTCAGGTTCCAGATGACTACCGGCCGTTCGACAGAGGGCGCCGGCAACAATCCGTCCTTCTGCGTTGGAGGCGCCTGAGTGCCTTGAATCGGCCCGCACAACAGCTCCGTGATCCTCAGCATTACCGATAGCCCAAGTCCTTAGCCCGCAATATTGATGAATCCACGAATCATCATACCACGCAATAGAGTTCGGGGCGAGTCCCGAAGGACTCGCCCCGAAGGTGTGATTCTTCAAACATAACCCCGGTTAATAGATGTCGTGCACCGTGTTGTAGACGTTGAACTTGCCTGTTGGCGTGATGATGCGCGGATCGTCGATCCTAGCTACTTCTTGAAGCGTCTTATCATTATAGACGACGATCTCGCTCTTACCATCTTTCTTCCCCCACACGCTGATCCATACCTCGTCCCCGGCCTTGTTGAATTCAAAATGGACGGCGCGCCCTTTGTCCGACACCTTCCAGCACTTCGGATCTTTCTCCGGATTCGCTTTCTCGAAGACGCAGACCTGCTTTTGAATGGCCGGATCACCATTCAGGGCGTGATCTACCCAGACATTTTTACTCTTCGGATGCGTTTTGATAAACAGACCGCCGCCTCCGAGCGTCTTAAGCTCTCGTACGTTTTTCCAGGCATGCTCCTTATGCTTGGCCGGATCGGTACCATAGACAGCGACCTTGCCTTCGCCGAGATGCGGCGTGCCGTTCACCGGACCGAACTTCGGATCAATCCAGTTGGCGCCGCGTCCTGGATGAGGCTTGATTCCCGATTCGAAGATCGCCTCCAGCTTGCCTTTCTCGACGTCGATCACAACCACCTTATTCGCCATGTTGGCCGCCACCATGAAGTAGCGTTTGGTGGCATCCCAGCCACCGTCGTGCAGAAACTTTTCGCCTTGGATCTGGGTCATTTTGAGGTTCTTGAGGTCCGAGTAATCGACCAGCCAGATAAGCCCGGTCTCCTTGATGTTAATGACCCACTCGGGCTTGAAGTGCGACGCCACGATCGAGGCGACACGGGGCTCGGGGTGGTACTCCATGGTATCGTAGGTCATGCTCCGGCTGCTGATGACCTTCATCGGTTCCAGCGTGCCGCCGTCCAACACGATGATCTGCGGCGGCCAATAGCAGCCAATGACAGCGAGCTTGTCGGTGAAGTCGCCCAGCTTCCCCTTATACTTACTCGTGTCAATGGAGCGCGCATCGCTGCATGGCTTTACCTCGGCGACCTTATCCGGAACCTTCATCCACAGATCGATCATCGTCGCCCGGCCATCGCGGCCGATGGTGTACATGTAGCGCCCCGAAAAGGAGCTGCGCGAGATATGGACCGCAAAGCCGGTCTTGACAGTGTTGACGATCTCCTTGGTGTCGCCGTCGATGATCGCCACCTGACCGGCATCGCGGAGGGTCACGGCGAAAAAGTTCTGCCAGTCACGGTTATGTTCGGGCTTTGTGGGTCGCTTGTCCGGCGGTACGATCAGGTTCCAACTTTTCTTCATATCCGCCATAGAGAGCTCGGGGGGTGTGGGCGGGTCGTGCTGGATATAACGGGCCATCAGGTCGCTTTCGCTGTCCGAGAGAATGCCTTGCCGACCCCAGTCCGGCATGCCGCCTCCCGTGCCGTTCACAATGAACGCCTTCAAAACCGGCGTGGTTAAGGCTCGGGTTTTCGCCGGCAGAAGCTGCGGACCCGTCGCGCCTTTTCTCAAGACGCCGTGACAGCCCGCGCACCGATCGAAATAGATCTGCTTGGCCGTCTCAAGCTCGCCAGCCGCCAGCGGTGGAGCCGGTGGAAGCGCCGGCGGCGCCTCCGCAGCCAGAACCGGAACGGTCCATAGCATCCCTAGCGCCACAGTTAACACCGTCAACTTTGTTCTCGTCGCCATGCCCTCTCCTTTCGTTAAATGGTATCCACAGACATTTCATGGTTAGCGCGCCGACAGACCCCACTCATAACCTCACGTTGACCGCGTACTATTTAAACTGCTCAACTGTATGTTTCTGTGACTGATGAGCCTATTTGACACACTCCCAAGCTGCACTGGAGGTCACTATCGCACTGCCAGCGTCCCCCTGTCAAGGGTTTTCTTGGGCCGGATCGAGCAGCACATTTCGGTTGAAAGCGGCTGGACAGCAATGGTAGGGTAGAGACGGAGCTATACGCCGCTTTTCAGCATACAACACCCGGAGGAACGCGAAGCCGGGAACGGGCGAGTCATGGAGACACGAGATGTTTGAGACCATCGAATGGACGTCGGCAGGCATGGTCCGGCTTCTGGATCAGCGCCGGTTGCCGGTGGAGGAAGTGTATGTCGAGTGCCGCGATGCGGCGGCTGTAGCGCAGGCAATCCGGTCGATGCAGATTCGCGGAGCCCCGGCGATCGGTGTGGCCGGCGCTATGGGCCTGGCGCTGGCGGCGCAGTCGATCGGGGCTCGCAGTTTCGAGGAGTTCTACGCGGAGTTATCGCGCCATGGCGAGGTGCTGCGCCGGACCCGCCCTACGGCCGTGAATCTGGCATGGGGGATCGAGCGGATGCAGCGGTGCGCTCAGCAGCATAAGACCCTTCCGATCGCCGAGCTCGTGCAGGCCCTCATCCGGGAGGCGCAACAGATCCGGGAGGAAGACATCCGGGACAACCGGGCGATCGGCGCGCACGGTCGTGGGCTGATCCCCGATGGGGCCGCCGTCCTGACTCACTGTAACGCAGGCGCCCTGGCAACCGCCGGCTATGGAACCGCCCTTGGGGTCATCCGCGCGGCGCACGCGGCCGGGACCAGACTGTCAGTGTGGGCCGGTGAGACCCGACCGTTTCTGCAAGGCGCCAGACTGACCGCCTGGGAGTTGCAGCAGGACGGCATCCCGGTGACGCTCATCACCGACAATATGGCCGGGCACCTGATGCAGCGGGGCGAGATCGATCTCATCATCGTCGGAGCCGACCGGATCGCGCGCAATGGCGACGTGGCGAATAAGATCGGGACCTACACCCTGGCCGTCCTGGCGCAGGCGCACGGGCTCCCGTTCTATGTCGCAGCCCCCCTGTCCACTCTGGATCTGTCGCTTCGTGATGGAGAGGCAATCCCGATCGAGGAGCGCGATCCCGAGGAGGTAACCGACTGGGCTGGAGTTCGGACCGCGCCGTTGGGTGTGAGAGCGAGAAATCCCGTCTTTGACGTGACACCACACCGCTATATTACCGCCCTGATTACTGATCGGGGCATAGTCCGGTCCCCCTATGACTCCGGCTTATCCGCACTGACCGGGGCCGGCGTTTCGGACAGGGTATAGGTTGGAAGCGTGTACCCTGAACCCCATACCCTGCACTCTCCACATCGCATCATGATGATAGCTTTCGTCTGTCTCGCGATACTGCTGGCGCCGCTGCACGCCGCCGCCCAGGACGCGCCGGACGCACTCTTATGGCAAGAGGCGCTCGAGCGCATCGAGACCAACGATCACCAGGCTGCAATACCCCTGTTCGACGAACTACGCCGCCGCGAGGGCTTCTCCAGGGCGCACGAGGCCCGCTTCCTCTTGGGCGTGGCGCTGTACAGACAGAAGCAGTGGCGAGAGGCGGCCGACCTATTGGAGACGGCTGCGATGCAGGTGCCGCTGCTGGGCGACTATGCCTTGTATTATGCCGCATCTGCCTACCAAACCCTTGGTCTGAACGCTCAGGCGCTGGCGACGCTGTCGCGCCTGCTTCACGGGTACCCGGAGAGCCTGCTCGCCTGGCGAGCCAGACAAGAGCGCGCACGGCTCTACCTTGACACCAATCAGCTTACACAGGCTGAGGAGGCATACCGGGATTACCTGGCTCACGCTTCGAATGAGGCGAGGCGGCGAGAGGCGCTGCTTGCGCTGGCGGAGATCGCCGTAAAGCTTGTCTCCGACCCTGATCGAGGAGCGGACAAACGACGGGAAGCCGAAGCGTTGTTACGCGAGCTGTGGCTCAAGCAGCCGGGAACCCGGGAGGCTGCGCGGGCCGGCGAACTCCTGGCCTCGATGGCGGAGGCGCCACCCTTCACGCCTGACGAGCATTTCGAGCGAGCGCTCAGTCTGTACCGCAGCGGTCAGTACAGCCCGGCAATTACTGCATTTGCGCCCTTTTTAGACGAAGGCTCGCGCCCCGTCGACGGGGATCAGGACTGGTTTACCTCCCGCGCAAGACTGTGGAGCGGCATCAGCCATTTTCAACGCCGGGATTACCGCCTGGCCATCAGCCTCTTGTCGCCCATGGGTCAGGATCACTCTCTTTATTCGGCGGAAGCACTGTACTGGATCGGACGAAGCTATGCCAGAGTTGATGACCGCGAAAAGGCTGTCATGACGTGGACCCGCCTGATCGATACCTATCCGAACAGCCCCTTCACTGCGGAGTCGCTCTACCTGATGGCGCTCCAGCACAGCGACAACAGCCAACCGAAGCGGGCAATACAGGCCCTGGATCGGCTCATCCGGAATTACCAGTCGAGCCGGTTCATCGACGCCGCGCTCTGGACTCGGGCCTGGATTCATTACAGGCAGTCGGCGTTCAAACGAGCGCTCGCCGATCTACAACGACTCCAGGCGAGGGGTGCGTCAGATCCGCGATTTCAAGTGCAAGCCCTTTATTGGCAGGGGCGGGTCTTTGAAGGCCTGAGAAAAAGGACAAAAGCGGTAGAGACATACCGGAGGCTGCTCAGTATTCACAGCGACGACGACTATTACGCCGAACAGACGCGTCGCCGCCTCAGGACGCTGGACCAAAAGGCTGCGCAAACTCGCCTGCTCGTCACGAGGCAGGAGGCAGGAGGCAGGAGGCCGCTAGAACCTCCACCCTCTACCCTCCATCCTATAGCCTGTTCTTCATCCCCTGCACCGTGCTCGTCAGAGGTCGCAAAAGCCAGGCTGCTCAAGGAGTTGAAGCTGGGGGAAGAGGCATCGGAGGAGTTCCGGGCTCTCGCCGGGCGGTATGCGGACGACCGCGGGGTCTTACATGAGGCCTGTAGCGCGTTGCTTGACTTGGGATATCTCGAAAAAGGTGTGTGGATCGCAAAGCGTCTCCTTCGCCCGCTGTACGTGCAGACTCGTCCCGCCGAACCGGTGCCGAGGTATTGGGAGTGCCTTTACCCGCTTGGATATTGGGGACTGGTACAGGAGCAGAGTGCGCGTTATGCCCTCGATCCGTACCTGGTGGTGGCGCTGATTCGGGAGGAGAGCGCGTTTGGTGAACGGGTCGTATCGTCTTCCGGGGCCGTTGGGTTGATGCAACTGCTCCCCACGACCGCCAACGGCCTGGTCAACAATACGGGAAAATCGGCGGAACCGGTGAAGCTCAACGTACCGCCAACCAATATCGCGCTCGGCACTCGATACCTGGCAATGATGATCGAGGAGTTCAAGGGTAACCGGGCCAGGGCATTGGCCGCATACAATGCCGGGCCGAACCAGGTGCGCAGATGGTTAGAACGGTTGGGGGATCGAGTTGATGATGAGTTCGTTGAAGAGATCCCGTTCGTAGAAACAAAAACGTATGTGAAGCGGGTTCTCGGAAGCTATTATCGCTACCGTACGCAGTACGGCAAAGGATAGGGTAAAGGGTGTAGCGTGTAGGGTATAAGGTCAGAGCGCTGGGCATCCACTATACCCTAGACCCTCTACTCTATACCCTTGATGACGTGAAAGGTGTGGACAACGGGCAGATGACACTGACGGGAAAAAAGATTGTACTGGGCGTAACCGGGAGCATCGCCGCCTATAAGGCTGTCGAACTGGTGCGGGCGCTTACTACGGCGGGGGCCGACGTTCGGGTTGTCATGACCGCCTCGGCCCAACGCTTTGTGACCCCCCTGACGCTGGCTACGCTCTCCCGACAAGCGGTACTGACCGACCAGTCGGCCTGGGAGGGCCAGATGCCTCACCTCACTGCCGTGCGCAAAACTAATCTGCTCCTCGTCGCCCCGGCCACGGCCGGCCGGATCGCCAAGTTTGCTCACGGGCTCGCCGACGATCTGCTGAGTACCCTCTTTCTGGCCTGCACGCGGCCGATCGTCCTGGCACCCGCCATGGACGCGGAGATGTATCGCCACCCCGTCGTCCAGGACAACCTGGCGCGGCTACGGAGCTGGGGAGTTCGGATTGTCGGGCCTGCAACGGGGGAGTTAGCCTCAGGGGTGTGGGGGCCAGGCCGGCTGGCCGAGATCGGTGAGATCGTACAAACCGTGACTGAGATACTCTACCCACAATGCGATCTTAGCCGCGAGGTGGTTCTCGTCACTGCCGGCCCGACGCGCGAACCGCTTGATCCGGTCCGCTACCTGAGTACCCGCGCTTCCGGCAAGATGGGATACGCCTTGGCTGAAGAGGCGGTCGCGCGAGGCGCTCGTACAATTCTGATCAGTGGCCCGTCCGCCTTGGCGCCTCCATACGGTGTGGAGTTTATGGAGGTTGAGACCGCCCTGCAGATGCGCGCGGCGGTGCTGGATCGATTGGCCGAGGCCACGGTGATCATCAAGGCCGCCGCAGTCAGCGACTATCGCCCGACTCACCCGGCCGAGTCAAAGCTCGCGAAATGCGATGCGCCCCTGATGCTGGAGTTGGCACCAAATCCGGACATCCTGCACGAGATCGGCGCACAGAAGGGGACGAGGATTGTGGTTGGTTTTGCGGCGGAAACCGGTGAACTTATGCAACGAGCTCGCCACAAGCTGTCAACCAAGCACCTCGATCTGATCGTGGCGAACGACGTAACCCAGGAGGG
>DATMXF010000255.1:0-2734 GCA_035561835.1 Patescibacteria group bacterium | reverse complement strand
TCCTCGTCATCCGTGTGGGCTCCTGGGGACGGGTCGGGTCGTCCGATCGGTTGCCGGTGCTGTCCATACCCCTAGCAACTCTTGGGCCAGGTGGGGGGGCTCACACCCCCTCGGTCTCCGCCGACTTCCGGCCTTGGCGGACGCTATTCGCGGCCACCGTGGCGCCGGCAGCGACCCCTTTGGCAAACGCCGATTCGTCCGGCCACTGCACGGGGATCTTAAATCCGATGTACCGCTCGATCGCATCGAGCGACAGCACATATTCCTCGTCAGCCAGACTGATCGCCTTACCGGCTGCCCCGGCCCGCGCCGTTCGTCCGATCCGGTGGACGTAATCTTCCGGATCCTGAGGGAGGTCGTAGTTGATCACGTGACTGACCGCCTCGACATGCAACCCACGCGAGGCGACATCGGTCGCCACCAGGATCGGCAGTGTGCCTGCTTTGAACTTGGTGATAATCTGGAGGCGCTTGCGCTGATCGATGCTGCCGCTGATCAGGCCCGCCCGGAAGCCGCACCGGACCAGCTTGTCGGTAAGCCGCTCGGCGCCCTGCCGAGTATTCGAAAAGATAAGGATCCGTTGCCATGCCTCGTGCTGAAGCAACCAGCGCAACAGCCTGAATTTTTCCTGCTTCTCGACGTGAAAGAGCAGGTGTTCAACCTTGTCGACCGTGACCTGTTCGGGGGAAATGGCGACCTTGATCGGATTATTCATAAACTCGTACGACAGCTCCATCTCTCGAAATGAAAGCGTCGCCGAAAACAGGAACGACTGACGCTTATGGTAGGGGGGGAGCCGCCTCAGCAGGAAGCGAAGGTCTTTGATGAACCCCATGTCGAACATCCGGTCGGCCTCGTCCACAACCAGGACTTCGATTTGAGAGAGCTCGTAGACCCCCTGCTTGAAGTAATCGATGAGCCGCCCGGGTGTTCCGATAAGGATATCTACGTTCTGTTGAAGCGCGTCCCGCTGTTTCTGGTAGTCCACCCCTCCATAGGCTGCGAGCCGCGTCAGGCCGGTGAAACCACCCAACAACTCCGCATCCCACAGAATCTGTACGGCCAGCTCACGCGTGGGGGCCAGGATCAGGGCACGGGGGGCTCCGGAAAGCGTAGGATGTCTTGAATTGAGCAGTCTGACAAAGAGGGGAATCAGGAAGGCGGCTGTCTTACCGCTGCCGGTCTGGGCTTGCCCGGCAATATCTTTCCCCGCCAGGGCGAGCGGCAACGTCTCAGCCTGGATCGGCGTACACTGAGTAAAACCGGCCGCCTCTATCCCCTTAGCGATCGACGCGGGAAGCGAAAAGGCGTTAAAGGTCGTCATGCGCAGCTATCGCACGAGCCAGGCTCAGCAGGTCGTTCCGCGGAGCGTGTGCTGATCAGTCGATTATAACGTGCTGGCATATACATACTTATTCTTATTATGCCTCTCATAATGGGGATTGACAAGGTAAATCGGTTGTGGTAAAAAAACTCGTTTCGTTCTTGAGCGGCCAGATATCGTCTTGAAGATCTTACGGAAAGGTGGTTATCGAAGCCTGCCCGTTGATCCACCCTCGATGGCCCGCCATCCGGGACGCGTTGTTTGGAGCATCGGTTCATTCCAACACTTTAACTTTTTTTTACGGAGGTAACAGTGAAGCTGAGAAACGTTGTGCCGGGAATGCTCGCCTTAACCTTGATTCTCCTTGCAGGCTGCGGAGGCGGAGGGGGAAGTGAAGGCAAAGGGGATCCCATCGTGGTAGCAGAGCAGTTCATGGATCTCTACTACAAGCAAGGTAACGTCGAGGAAGCGAAGAAATTGGCCAACACCGAAATGGCCGAGAAGATCCAAACAGTGGCGGCTGCCGCGACAGATGCCGCGGGGGGGCAGGAGATCTCGTACATCCTGAAGGAGAAGAGTTACGAGGGCAAGCATTCATACGCCTTGTTTCAGATGACGATCAAGAAGAAAGAGGGCGAGCCCGTATATAAGACAATCTCCCTCTTTGTCGATCTGGTCGAGGGGGCTTGGAAGGTCACCCTCTTCGATGAGAGGCTCGAGCCCGGGCCACACCAGGAAACAACGAAGGGCTAGTCCAGAAAAAGAGCGTTCAGCAGTCAGCGCTCAGCTATCAGCATCAGACAAAGCGGGGAGCGCATCAGAAGAACTGATTGCTGAAAGCTGATGGCTTCCAAGTAAATAAAAAGCCCCCAGGGGGAATCCCCTGGGGGCTTTCACTTTTCAGAACAGCTTTAAGCTGACAGCTAATCGCTGCCTGATTAATACATGTCACCCATCCCGCCGTGACCTCCTGGCGGCATCGACGGCGCCTTCTCCTTTTCCGGAATCTCGGTCACCAGCGCCTCGGTGGTAATCATCAACGACGCGATACTCGACGCGTTCTGCAGCGCGATCCGAGCAACCTTGGTCGGGTCGATGATCCCGGCCGCCAGCATATCCTCGTACGTCTCCGTCTCGGCGTTAAAGCCGTAGGAGCCGTTATTCTCTCGGACCTTCTGAACGACAATCGAGCCCTCAACCCCGGCATTCTCCGAGATCTGACGGATCGGCTCCTCCAACGCCCGCCGAATGATGTCGCCGCCGATCTTCTCGTCGCCTTCCAGCTTCAACTTTTCGATCACCTTCGACGCTCGCAGGAAGGCCACGCCGCCGCCGGGAACGATCCCCTCTTCAACAGCCGCACGGGTTGCGTTGAGAGCGTCCTCGACGCGGGCCTTCTTCTCTTTCATC
>DATMXF010000254.1:0-3283 GCA_035561835.1 Patescibacteria group bacterium | reverse complement strand
GGGTCGTCCATGCGAGCCTGCTCGCGCGTCCGCCCGCCGCTGATCCGCCGCCACGTTAGCTTTCTCAATCTCCGGTTTTGTCTTGCCATGGGATGGAATATCTGCACACTCTTACTGGTAAGACACTCCTATTCGGAGGTGAAACATGGCTGGTGTCGCAACAGCGAAGATGTCATCCAAGGGTCAAGTCGTCATTCCCGAAGGCATCCGGAAAAGACTCGGCTTGACAACCGATTCGCAATTCGTGGTCGTCGGGGAGAAGGACACCGTGATCTTAAAGGCGATCTCTGCGCCTACGCTCGCGGATTTCGACGAGCTCGTGTCAGAAGCCCGAAGACAGGCCCGTCAAGCCGGAATGAAGAGATCCGATGTCGTTGCGGCCATCAGAGAAGCCCGAGAAGCAAAGTGAGGATCGTCCTTGATACGCCGCTCCGCTAAATCGATTGTTCGCCGAAGGTACGTGATCAGGGTGACGGCGAGGAACGCGCTTCTTCACTGCCCTCGAACACGGCGAGTTCCTCGTTAAGCCTCGCAATCAACTTGCGAATTCCGGCTTTCGTAAACCCTTTTTCTCCAATCGGGTGATTGCGTTGCAGTTCGGCCAGCCGTTCCTGCAAGTCTTGCAGTTCGGCCTGGGCCTTTTCGTATTCGATAGTCGTTGTAATCACAGCTCTACCTCCACAATGCCCTTTCGCCTTCCATCAGCTTCGCGTGTTCGACTAAAGAATTCTACCCAGGCGTCCCAATCCCGGCGATCCTCCGCGGCGAAAATTTCCTCGGGCCGTCTGGTGAGGAGCATGGTTTCCAGTTCGACAGCTTCGCTGTCACCACGGGACACTCGGTCCACAAAGTCGTCGGCAAGCCAGACAACGGCATCAACATCGTTGGGCTCGGGATTCGAGGTAACGAAACTGCCATCAACGAATAGACGATGCGCGGCAACACCTAGGACACTACCCTCCAAGGCCGGCTCCGGATCATGGAGGCCCGCAAGCTGGGCGTCATTGCGTACGCGTCAAACGATTCGGCTTACTCGTCCTCGTCAGGGTGGTGTTCCTGAGGCTCGGATTCTGATCCCGAGGGTGTCATCCCCTGCTGGCGCTGCATCATCATTTTATCCATCATTCCGTCCATCATCTCATCCAACATGTTCATATGTTTCTTCATCTCGCGTAGATGTTTTTTCATCTCAATCATGGACTGGTGCTGCCCCTTCATCCCTTCCATCATCTTGCAGCCCTGCATCCCACCCATCTCTTTATCCTGCTTCATCATGCCCATACCCATTCCAGGCATCCCCTGCTGCTGCATGCCGCCCATCTGGTGATCCTTCATCATCGCGCAGGGCTGAGCCTGTTGCGCCGACGCGGCCCCTACCGTCATAAACGTCATGGCTAACGCCAACGCACCCGCACACTTCACACGATTCATACTCGTTCCTCCTTCTTCCGAAAGGGTTCTCATTACAACCACACCAGGCAGTAGATCTGCCCGGCACCTACCTCGATTCGCTTAATTCTACCTTAAGATCGGTATATTGAGAACATCAGCCTTAAAAGGGCCGAATGTCAATCCGCGCGACCCGATACAAATAACTAAGATGCTCACAAATACCCTTGCCCGGTGCGCCATGACCCATGGGCGATTCCTGGAGGATCGATCCTCCTACACATACGCCTGGGCGGTATACTGTTGGACCATCCGGTGCGTGTTAAAAAACGACGCATTGAACGCGATCGTTTGCCGCATGATATCGATCCATCGGTCCCGGTCCTGGTAAAACATCGGTACAATCACCGTTCGCAGCTTGCGATACAGCTCCTGAGCATCCCGGCCATCCACCGAATCCGAATCGGCGCGATTCATAGGATCAGGCCCGATAGACCATCCCGTTACGCCCTCGATGTAGCCTTCGATCCACCAGCCGTCGAGGATGCTGAAGCTTGGGACCCCATTGTGAGCGGCCTTCATACCCGAGGTGCCGGAGGCCTCCAGCGGACGCAAGGGGGTGTTCAACCAGAGATCTACACCGGAGGTCAGCAGCCTACCCAGTTCCATGTCGTAATTCTCAAGATAGGCGATTGAAATCTGATCCTTCAGTTGCCGTGCGAAATGAAACACTCGCCGAATCAGATCCTTCCCGGGCTCATCCTTCGGATGCGATTTCCCCGCAAAGAGGAGCTGGATCGGGCCGACGGCGCCGGCGATCTGCATCAATTGATCGGGATCGGACAACACCAGATCGGTCCGCTTGTATAGCGTCGCGCGTCGGGCAAACCCGATGGTAAGCACGTCAGACTTCAAAGACATCCCGGTCCGCCGATGCACCTCATCGATCAACCGCGCCTTGGCCTCGACATGGGCCTCCCATATCTCGCTCTTTGGAATGCTGATGGCGTACCGAAGCGAGAAAGAATCATTGGCCCATCCGGCGATGTAACGATCGTAGAGCTTCTTAAAGCTATCGCAGGTCCATGTGAATGAATGAACTCCATTGGTGATGGAATCGATAGAATAGCCTGGAAACATCTCTTGTGAGACTTCTCCGTGCTTCTTCGCTACTCCGTTGACGTACTGGCTCAGGTTCAGCGCGAGAAGCGTCATGTTCAGGCGTTCCCCGCCCCCCAGCATCTGCATGAGCTCCAGTGGCACAGGTTCCCCGAGAACGCTCTTCACCAGGTCATACGAGAACTGATCGTGACCGGCCGGAACGGGCGTGTGGGTGGTGAAGACACAGCGGCTTCTAACGCTATCGAAATCCCACCCTTCAGTCGCTTGGCCTCGCTGCTCGCGCAATAGCTCCAGAACCAGGAGACTGGCATGGCCTTCGTTCAGGTGGAATCTTTGTAGTTGCGTGTATCCGAGCGCTCGGAGCATCCGGACGCCTCCCATACCCAGGATGACTTCCTGGGCCAGGCGGTATCGTTCGTCCCCTCCGTAGAGAGAAGCGGTCAGATCCCGGTCAGGCTGGGCATTCTCATCGACGTTCGTGTCCAAAAGGATCAAGGGAACCGAATATCCAGTATAGCCGGTAATGTCATACTGCCAGGCCCTGACGACCACGGACCGGTTTTCAATGGGGACCCGCACCGTGACCGGAAGCAGGCGCAGATAACGGGAAGGCTCCCATGCGACCGGGAGTTCCTGCTGGTTGCCCCATTCGTCCAGTTTCTGATCGAAATACCCCTTGGCATACAGGAGGCTCACGGCCACAATCGGGATCGTAAGATCGGCGCAGGACCTCAGGGTGTCCCCCGCCAGCACTCCCAGGCCGCCGCTGTAC
>DATMXF010000253.1:0-3227 GCA_035561835.1 Patescibacteria group bacterium | reverse complement strand
AAACAGGATTCGGTTCAATTACGACCTCGCCTAAATAATAATGAACGCGCGAGACTTCCTCGATCTTGCCCGTCTTCTAGCCATCGGAACTCCAAAGCCAGCGAATCTGCGAACAGCTACATGATTTCGCTAAAGTAAAAGGGACCCACCTAACACGGCAATGATCGAGCAAAAGGAACCCACCCTGATACGCTCGCTGTTTCTCGTGTGTTCGAGCAAGACCACACCAGAGACAGGGAGGGAGAGGAGTGTTAGGGATGGATCAGTACGAGCTCATCAGGACGGCCGCTCGGGTGTACAAGAAGAGTATTCGTCAGATCGCCCGGGAGACGGGGCATACACGCAAGACGATCCGCAAGGTGCTAGCGGGCCTGGAGCCGAAGTACCGAAGGCGACAAGAACCGGCCTCCCGGGTGATGGACTCGGTCGCAGCCATCATCGAGGGCTGGCTACGCGTGGATCAGGATACCCCCAAGAAGCAGCGCCACACGGCGCACCGGATCTGGACTCGGCTGGTCGAAGAGTATGCCTTTCCAGGGGCGGAGTCGACGGTTAGGCGATGGGTGCGGGAGCACAAGGTACGGCTGGGATGGCACACGGTGACAGCGGTCCTCCCCTTAGACCCGGAGATCGCTCAGGAGGCGGAAGTCGACTGGGGAGTTGCCTGGGTCCGCATGGCAGGCGAGGAGCGGCAGGTCAGGCTCTTCTGTATGCGGTCGCGCTATTCGGGCCTACCCTTTGTGCGGGCCTATCCGTACGAGCGGCAGGAGATGTTCCTGGACGGCCACATCCGGGCCTTTGTCTTCTATGGCGGGGTCTTCCCGGTCCTGGTCTATGACAACCTCACCACCGCCGTCAGGCAGATCCTCCGGGGCAAGGCCCGGGTCGAGCAGGAGCGGTTTGTCGCGTTTCGGAGCGCCTACACCTTTCAGGCGCGCTTCTGCACGCCGGCGCAGGGGCGAGAGAAGGGAGGTGTGGAAGGGCTGGTCGGCTTTGCCCGGCGGAACTTCCTGGTGCCCATCCCCGAGGTCAAGGATTTCGACGAGCTCAACGAGCTGTTGCTCAGACGGTGTCTCGAACAGGGGTCCCGACGCATCCGCGGACGGGACGACAGCAGAACGATCGAAGCGCGTCACCAGGACGAACAGACGCGGCTCCTGCCGCTGCCTGAGCGGCCCTTCGAGAACACCAAGGTGTTCGCCGTCCGGATCAGCCCCTACCAGACAGCCCAGGTCGATCGCAATCGCTACTCCGTTCCCACGGCCTCTGTGGGTCGGTGGATGTGGGCCCATGTGGGGTGTGACCGGGTCGCGCTCTACGCCGATCACCGGCAGGTGGCCGAGCATCCCAGGCTCTTCGGCACCGGGCAGTGGCAGCTCGACCCGCTGCACTACCTGGAACTGTTGGAGCAGCGGGTGGGGGCCTTTGAGAGTGCCCGACCCATCCGACACTGGAGACCCTCGTGGCCTGAGCAGTACGAACGGATGCTCCAGGGACTCAGGCGCCGACACGAGGAGAGTCACGGCACGCGGGAGTTCGTGCGGATCCTGAAGCTGCATCACGACTACCCGGCCTCTCGCGTACAGGAGGCAGTGGCCGAGGCCCTGGTACTCCAGACCTACAGCCTGGAGGCGGTCCGGCACCTGCTGCGCCGCCAGGAGCCGGCGGTGGACCCGATCCCGTTGGGGGCGGAACTGATGCCCGGGATCACCGACCTCGTGATTGCCCAGACGGATGTCGGGTGCTATGACCGCCTGCTCACGGGGGTGGCGCCATGAGCCGCCCCGGTCAGGAGATCCTGTTGGAGGAGACGTTGCGACGCCTACGACTCCCCACGATGGCCCGCGAGTACCGTGAGACCGCACGCCAGGCCACGGAGGCCAGCGATGGGTACGACGGGTTCCTGCTGGCGCTGGCGACCAGGGAACTGGAGCAGCGGCAGACCACTCAGATCCAGCGACGTCTGCACGACGCCCGCTTTCCGCTCCTGAAGACCTTGGAGACGACTGACCTGACCAGGTGGCCGGGATTCGAGGCCACCCAGGTACGCGCATATGCGGAGTGTCAGTACATCAGCCGGCGGGAGAACATGGTCCTGCTAGGCAAGCACGGCACGGGGAAGACGCATGCGGCGACGGTCTTTGGGGTCGAGGCCTGTCGGCGGGGCTATCGGGTGCTGTTTACGACTGCTGCGCACCTGACCAATACGCTGATTGAGGCGAGGGAGGAGCGACAGCTCAAACGCGAATTGGCCAGGCTGTCGCGCTATGAACTGCTCATCCTCGATGAGGTGGGCTATATTCCCTTTTCGGCTGAAGGGGCGCAGTTGTTGTTTCAGGTCTTCTCGGATCGTTACGAGAAGGGGTCGCTGATCGTGACATCGAACCTCGCCTTTGCGCAGTGGACCAGCGTCTTCGGCGAGGCCTCGCTCACGGCAGCCCTGTTGGATCGGCTCACCCATCACTGTGCGATCCACGAGTTCGGCTGGGAGAGCATCCGATTCGCGGACAGCCTACGGCAGAAGAGCCTGACGCATACGCCCGTCGCTCGTGTTGTGGCGACTACCGAATCCGGATCTGCTGGATCGACGCGGCGGAGCATGACACCACGGGCAAGCCGAGAGTCGTCACCGCGATCGTCGTGACTGGGCGATCGAGGAGCGAATTACGTCGGGACGAGTATATGAGCATCATCCATGAAAGGAAGTGGAACGCAGCACACTCATGGCCTGTGGACTGTGCCGCTACGGCAGACATCCGCACACAGCGCGGATGCCACCCGCAGATTGGAAAAGCCGTTGGCTTTCCCACACCTCCCACAGGCCCGACTACCACTGAACAGGGGTGGGTCCCTTTTGCGTTGTCACGGTGGGTCCCTTTTGCGTTGTCAAAACGACCTGCTGGCCCCCCTTTGAAAAAGGGGGGTTGGGCGATGTGCTGTCGGCCGCGTCGATTCGGCGGCGCGGGCTGCTCGATGTCGACGGGGTCGCACGGCTGGTACGGGCGGATCGGGAAGGGCACATCGACGCGGCCTATACGATCTTCGCGGTCGTGTGCATCGAGGTCTGGTGCCGGACGTTTATCGACGGTATCCCGAGTACGGCGTCTATTGCGTGCAGCGTGCAGCGTTGATTGCGTCTGGATGATCTGCAGGACGAGCGAGACGAGCGGGAAAAGCGAGACGATGGAGTCGATTGAGTCCGCTGATCGGTCGATGGGGACTGACAC
>DATMXF010000252.1:0-26858 GCA_035561835.1 Patescibacteria group bacterium | reverse complement strand
CTCGTGAAGACCGAAGATCGGCCCCAACAAAAGTCCATGGCAAACAGCACGCAACAGGCACGAAACGTGGATGGCTCTTTGGCGATCAATATGCGATCACTACCCGCCGGACCGGTGCTACTCGTAGACGACATGGTGGATTCGCGCTGGACTTTGACCGTTGCGGCCTGGCTGCTACGCTCACACGGTAGCGGCGAGGTGTTGCCTTTGGCGCTCGCGCTGACAGGATACGAGAAGTGAGCATGTCACTCTCACTCAACGCACAGGCAATTCTGTTGCTGACGGCACCCCTGATTGCGGGGCGAGCCAAACCCTCATCCGATCTATTGACCCCTAGCGAGTACAAGCGGCTGGCGCGATTCCTCCGCGATACGCAACGCCGGCCGGCTGATCTGCTCGCCCCGGATGCGCGAGAATTACTTGGGGAGTGCCGACATTTCATTGATAGTACTAGAATCAAGCGCCTGCTGGACCGTGGCTTTCTTATGAGTCAGGCGATCGAGCGCTGGCAGACCCGGGCGATCTGGGTGGTGAGCCGCGCCGATGCCGAGTATCCGAGTGGACTGAAGACGCGACTCAAGGACGATGCGCCGCCGGTTATTTACGGCTGTGGGGATGCGGCGATTCTGGATACAGGAGGGTTGGCTGTCGTCGGCTCGCGGAATGTGGATGATGTGTTGGTCGAATACACAGAGGCTATTGGTCGGCTTGCAGCCAAGGCCAAGCGGACCCTTGTGTCTGGTGGTGCGCGCGGCATCGACCAGGCCGCTATGCGCGGCGCGCTGGAAGCCGGCGGCAAGGTGGCGGGGGTCTTGGCGGATAGCCTGGAAAAAGCCGTTTTGGTCCGCGATCACCGCGAAGTCCTGATGGATGGACGGCTGGTGCTGATCTCCCCCTATGACCCGGCTTCCGGGTTTAACGTCGGGCATGCGATGCAACGTAACAAGTTGATCTATGCGCTGGCGGATGCGGCACTTGTTGTGAGTTCAGATTATGAGAAAGGCGGTACGTGGGCCGGTGCCATCGAACAACTGGAGAAGTTGCGACTCGTGCCTGTCTATGTCCGCTCGAACGGTGAAACCGGCAAGGGGCTGGCATCGCTGCGTCGAAAGGGCGCGTTGCCGTGGCCGAATCCGCATACACCGGACGAGTTCGTTGAAGTGCTCTCGGCCGAGGTCTCTCCTGAGAAAGATGCACCCGTCCAGAATGCGCTTTCGTTCGTCGTTCGTGAGGAGCCGAAAAAGAAATACGAGATTCAGCGGAACCCGCCGCCGAGCGAATCGCCAACGCTCTTGCAGACCGCGGTCTCGCGCGCAACTTCCGCAGAGGAACTGTTCGCCAAGGTGAGGGAGCTGCTCGAGCAGATGACGACGCCCAAGACCGATGTCGAGGTAGCTAATGAGCTCCAGGTGTCAAAGAGCCAGGCTAAGGAATGGCTGCAGCGTCTAGTGAAGGAGGGAGTACTCGATAAGCTCTCCAAACCCACGCGATATTGCTCTACAAAGTCTTTGTCTTTCGGGCGGTTATTGTAACTGAGCCGCTTAAAATCGATGCCCACACTCACTGAATCCACGGTCGAACAAGCCGCCCTCGCGTGGCTCGAAAGCGTCGGCTGGCAGGTCCGAAACGGCGCTGAGATCGCCCCTGGCGAACCCGCGGCCGAGCGTGACGACTATGGGCAGGTGGTCCTGGTCCAGCGGCTGCGCGATGCGTTGGCGCGGCTCAACCCGGCGCTGCCCGCCGAGGCGCTGGAGGACGCCTTCCGCAAGCTGACGCGGCCCGACCTGCCTGCCGGTCAGGCAGGAGGCGCGGAACTCCTCTTGCGCAACCGCGCCCTGCACCGCCTGTTGGTGGATGGTGTGACGGTCGAGTACCGCGAGGCCGAGGGTGGCATCCGCGGCGCGCAGGCTCGGGTGATCGACTTCGATGACCCTGAGGGCAATGACTGGCTGGCGGTGAACCAGTTCACGGTCACAGAGGGTAAGGGCACGTTGCAACGTGCCCCAACACGACGGCCGGATGTGGTGCTCTTCGTCAACGGCTTGCCGCTGGCGGTTGTGGAACTCAAGAACGCGGCCGACGAGAACGCCACCATCTGGAGCGCCTTTCAACAGCTCCAGACCTACCAGGCAGAAGTGCCGTCGCTGTTCGCGCCGAACGCGTTGCTTGCCGTCTCCGACGGGGTAGGGGCGCGCGTGGGTACGCTCACCGCCGGGAGCGAGTGGTTCAAGCCTTGGCGCACCATCACGGGCGAGCGTCTGGCGGATCCGCACCTGCCGGAGCTCCAGGTGGTGATCGAAGGCATTTTCCCACCGGAGCGTTTTCTCGATCTGGTGCGGGACTTCATCGTGTTTGAGGACGACGGCGGCTGTCTCACCAAGAAGATGGCCGGGTACCACCAGTTCCATGCGGTGCAGGTCGCGGTGCGCGAGACGCTGCGCGCGGCGCGCTTGCGGGCTCAGGCCGAACGCAAGGTGGAAGATCTTGGACGCTACGAGACGGGGCGCCGACCCGG
The DNA here is from genome assembly GCA_035561835.1 of Patescibacteria group bacterium. GTDB lineage: Bacteria > Methylomirabilota > Methylomirabilia > Methylomirabilales > Methylomirabilaceae > Methylomirabilis. The sequence continues at coordinate 24,343 of DATMXF010000252.1, read as the reverse complement.
GGGCGAGCCCGGCGACCGGCGCGTGGGTGTGGTGTGGCACACGCAGGGCTCGGGCAAGAGTCTGACGATGGCATTCTACGCCGGCCGGATCATCCGCGAGCCGGCGATGGAGAACCCGACTCTCGTCGTGCTCACCGACCGTAACGACCTCGATGACCAGCTCTTCGGCACCTTCTCGCGCTGCCAGGACTTGCTGCGGCAACCGCCGGTCCAGGCGGAGAGCCGCGTGCACCTGCGCGAGCTGCTCAGCGTGGCGGCAGGCGGCGTGGTCTTCACCACCATCCAAAAGTTCTTCCCGGAAGCCCCCTCACCCCAACCCTCTCCCTCGGTGGGGAGAGGGGGCAGAATGGAGGCGCTCTCCGAGCGGCGCAACATCGTGGTGATTGCCGACGAGGCGCACCGCAGCCAGTACGACTTCATCGACGGCTACGCGCGCCACATGCGCGATGCGGTGCCGCACGCCTCATTCATCGGCTTCACCGGCACGCCCATCGAGTTGGCGGACGCCAACACGCGCGCGGTGTTCGGAGACTACATCAGCGTCTACGATATCCAGCGCGCCGTGCAGGACGGCGCTACGGTGCCGATCTACTACGAGAGCCGCCTGGCCAAGCTCGCGCTCGACGAGGCGGAGCGGCCGAAGATCGACCCCGAGTTCGAGGAGGCGACCGAGGGCGAGGAGGTCGAGCGCAAGGAGAAGCTCAAGACCAAGTGGGCGCAGCTCGAAGCCGTGGTCGGAGCCGAGAAGCGCCTGGGGTTGGTCGCAAAGGATATCGTCCAGCACTTCGAGAAGCGGCTCGAGGCGATGGACGGCAAGGCGATGATCGTCTGCATGAGCCGGCGCATCTGCGTGGAGCTACATCGCGAGATCGTGAAGCTGCGACCAGGTTGGGATGGCGCCGAGGACGACCGCGGCGCGCTCAAGGTGGTGATGACCGGCTCGGCCTCCGATCCGGCCGACTGGCAGCCGCACATCCGCAACAAGCCGCGGCGCGAGGCGCTGGCGAATCGCTTCCGGGATCCGAAGGACCCGTTCCAGCTCGTCATCGTTCGCGACATGTGGCTCACCGGCTTCGATGCGCCGAGCCTGCACACGATGTACGCGGACAAGCCGATGCGCGGACACGGGCTGATGCAGGCGATCGCGCGGGTCAATCGGGTGTTCAGGGACAAGCCCGGCGGGCTGGTGGTGGACTACCTGGGCCTCGCCCAGGAGCTGAAGCAGGCGCTGGCTACGTATACGGAGAGCGGCGGCACCGGGCGGACGGCGCTGAGTCAGGACGAGGCGGTCGCCGTGATGCTGGAGAAGTACGAGGTGTGCACCGGCCTCTTCCATGGCTTCGACCGGTCGAAGTGGACGACCGGCACGCCGCAGGAGCGGCTCGGTCTGCTCCCATCGGCTCAGGAACACATCCTGAAGCAGGAGAGCGGCAAGGACCGGTGTGTGCGAGCCGTCCGCAAGCTGTCCCAGGCGTTCGCGCTGGCGGTGCCGCACGACGAGGCGCTGCACATCCGCGACGACGTGGCGTTCTTTCAGGCGGTCCAGGCCGTGCTCGCCAAGCGCGCACCCGGCGACGCCCGGCCCGAGGAGGAGATCGACCACGCGGTTCGCCAGATCATCTCGCGGGCCGTAGCGCCCGAGGGCGTGATCGACATCTTCGCGGCGGCTGGTCTCGCGAAACCCGACATCTCGATCCTCTCGGAGGGGTTCTTGGCGGAAGTGCGGGGGATGCCCCAGCGCAACCTTGCGGTGGAGCTCCTGCAGAAGCTGCTGAAGGGCGAGTTGGCGACCCGGCGTCGGAAAAACGTCGTGCAAGCGCGATCGTTCGCTGAGATGCTGGAGCAGACGATCCGTCGCTACCAGAATCGCACGATCGAGGCGGCACAGGTGATCGAGGAACTCGTCGCCTTGGCCCGCGACATGCGCGAGGCCAACGTCCGCGGTGAGAAGCTGAATCTGAGCGAGGACGAGCTGGCGTTCTACGATGCGCTGGAGACGAACGACAGCGCGGTGAAGATCCTGGGCGACGAGACCCTGCGGACCATTGCGCAGGAACTCGTCCGGACCGTGCGCGAGAACGTCACGATCGACTGGACCATGCGTGAGAACGTGAGGGCGCAGCTTCGCGTGCTCGTGAAGCGCATCCTGCGCAAGTACGGCTACCCGCCGGACAAGCAGGAGAAGGCGACGCAGACGGTGATGGAACAAGCCGCGCTTCTGTCCGCGGAATGGGCGGTCGCATGAAAGGGACGTTTAACAAGGGCACGCAGGCGCCCGTCTACGGCGGCGGCTGATCCCCGGCATTAGCCGTCTAAGGATGTATGAACGGATTACGGAGCCGTACCGCGGGTACGCCCGATGAGCCCCTGAACTGAGTCTATCGCTTCGCCTTGGCAAAGCGCCCTTCCCACTGCACGCCGGGGGCGTTGGGATCAGTGGGGATATTCAGCTCGTGGTTGAACTGATCCGTAAGGTATTCATGAATATGCCTGGCAGCCTGCTTCGCTTGTCCCATGGCCAGGATCACCGTGGAGCCACCAGTGACGACGTCGCCACCGGCGAAGACACCCTTCTTACTTGTATAGAAGGTCGTGGGATCCACCATGACAACACCCCACTTATTAGTGCGGAGCTCAGGCGTCATGCTGGGGATGATCGGGTTCACGTCGCATCCCAATGAGAAGACCACCGTGTCCACCTCATCGATGAAATACTCGCCGGTGGCCAGCGGCTTTCGTCTACCGGACTCATCCGGCTCGGACAGCTTCATCACCTCACACCTGATGGCTTTGACGAAGTGGCGCTCGTCACCGATAAACTCCACGGGGTTGGACAGCCACTTGAAGTTGATAAACTCCTGCTCGGCGTGCTCCAGCTCCTCCGTCCTGGCTGGGGCCTCCTCGTGAGAGCGGCGGTAGTAACAGGTGACATCCGCACCAAGCCTCTTGCCGGTACGGAGTACGTCCATGGCAGTATTGCCGGCGCCGATGACCGCCATCTTCTTGCCCTGGTAGAGGGGCGTGGGAGAGTGCGGAAACTGGTTGGCGTTCATGAGATAGATTCTGGTGAGATACTCGTTGGCGGAATAGACACCATTCAGATTTTCACCGGGGATGCCCAGCATCTTTGGCAAACCGGCGCCGGTGCCGATAAACACCGCATCAAACCCTTCCTTTTCCAGCAGGTCATCGATGGTCAGGATCTTGCCGATGACCATGTTATAGACGAACTCAACCCCCATATCTTCAAGCAGCTTGAGATCTTCGTCGATAACCTCCAACGGCAGGCGGAACCGAGGGATGCCGTATACCATCACACCCCCGCCCCGGTGGAACGCCTCGAACACCGTCACTTCATGGCCGCGGGTACGAAGCTCGTAGGCGCAGGTCAGCCCCGCGGGACCGGAGCCGATGATGGCCACCCGCTTGCCGCTGGAGGATGGCATGTCCGGAATGCGGTCCAGCTTGTGCTCCCGCTCGTAGTCCGCCACAAACCGTTCCAGATTGCCGATGCCCACCGGATCATTCTTCTTGCCCACAACGCACACCGCTTCGCACTGCTTATCCTGAGGACATACCCGGCCGCAGGCGGCGGGGAGAAAGTTGGTCTCTCGAATCTTCTTCGCCGCGCCGGGGATATCCCCCTCCTCAACCAGCTTGATGAAGGCAGGGATGTTAATACCCACGGGGCACGCGGGCACGCATTCGGGCTTCTTGCACTGAATGCACCGTATGGCCTCGTCCATGGCCTGCTCCTGTGAGTAGCCGACGGGCACCTCCTCCCAGGTATGAATACGCAGGCCTGCCGAATGCAACGGCATGACGTTACGCGGCTTCTTCATCCGCTCTTTGGAGCTTAACCCCTTCGTGACTTCTGCCATGTTGACGTCTCTCCCTTATCGCTGCATCGCCTCGAAGGCGATCTTTTCTTGTTCCACGAACATCTGCTGGCGCTTCACCAACTCGTTGAAGTCCACCTGGTGCGCGTTGAAGTCCGGCCCGTGATAGCAGGCGAACCTGGTTTTGCCGCCCACCGTGACCCGACAGGCGCCGCACATGCCGGTGCCGTCCACCATGATCGCGTTCAGCGAGACCCATGCTTCGATGCCCTTCCCTTCCGTCATCCTGGCGACGGCCATCATCATCGGCACAGGGCCGACCGCCAACGCCATGGAGACCTTCTCCCTCGCCATAATCTGTTCCAGCGCATGGGTCACGAAGCCTTGAATACCGACCGATCCGTCATTGGTGGTCACGAACACCTCGTCGCATACTGCTTTCAATTCATCCACCAGAATCAAAAGGTCCTTGGTGCGGGCGCCCACCACACCATAGACCTTATTGCCGAGCTGTCTCAAATCCCGCGCCGTGGGGATAACGGCCCCCGTGCCGTAGCCGCCGCCGAGCACCACACAGGCGCCCTCGTATTTGGCGACGTGAGAGCGCTGGCCTAGCGGTCCGACAACATCCTGAAAGCTGTCGCCCACGTTTTTTTGTGTGGCCTCGGTGGAGGTCCTGCCCGCAGCCATGATGACAATCTCGATATATCCCTTGTCCCGGTCCCATCCGGCGATGGAGAGCGGGATGCGCTCGCTGTCGTAGTTGGGACGCATGATGATAAACTGCCCGGCCTGTATCTTTTTGGCGAGAAGCGGCGCATTCACCTTGAAGTAGTAGGTGTTGGCGCACAGCTCCCGCTTTTCAAGTATCGTAAAATCCTGGTGATATTTACCCCTGGGTAGGTTCTCACTCTCTCTCGAACTACCCTGGCAGTAGTGAAGTTGATGTTCGGCTTCGCTGCGGACGATAAAGGCACTGTCCCAGTCGAAGTGATCCATTCCGAGGATGGCACGGAAGGCGTTGTGACTTTTCTCCACCTGCTCCGGTGTGAAATAAGAGCGGCGAACGCCTTTCCCTATGGCGCGTACGGCGTGCCTGCGGACAAGGGGCGACGGATCCGAAAGGCTTGTGAACAGCGTGTCGAACAGCGTCGATCGGTCCGCGTCACTGATCGTCTCCGGGGGAATACGGTTGAAGATCCGCCCCATACAGTAAAAGGCGGCAGACTTCACCTGTTTGTTGGCGGATCCCGCGCATCTCAAGGCCTCAGGCAGGATCCTGGCAATGGCCGGATCGGTGAAATGTCCCGCCGCCAACAGGAGATTTATCCGGGCGTAGTCGTCGCCCCTGCTCGTATCGAACCAGGAACGAAGCAGATCTACGACAGGCGCGTCCATCTGCCCCAAGGCACCGGCGAAATGCTCCGCCGATTCCGCGTCAGCCTCAACAAGTTGCTCAATAATCCATTCAGCCACCTCTGGGCCAAGGGAGGCCAGAACCGATTCCCCCTGATCAATGAGTTGAGAAAGCTCCTCATCGCCGGCAGGGTCTCGGTAAAAGGTGGTGGAGACTGCCGCCGCCAACTCCTGTTTCTCTTCGGAAGAAAGGTCGGAAAGCGTCGACACCTCCGCAAGGGCGGTCTTCAACTGCTCAGTAATCTGGGACGAAATTTTGCCTGTAATACTATTGATCCTATTTGTCATCGGAACCTGCTTCCTCCAAAGGTCCTTCACCTCTATATACTCTTGCTGTGCTTGGGTAAAACACTCATTTTATGATACACAAAATCCTACCACCTTACAACTAAATCCGCAATCCCAGGCGCGACCCTGGTAGTTGTGGTAGTAACGCGTGACATGGTCATATGTCAACCTGCGACCAATATTGAGAAAGCACTTGACATCCCCCGCGTTCCGCATCGATAGTGCAAGCGACTCGCACGTAAAGTCTATATTCACCGTATCATCGTGTTGTCAGTATCGGCGCTACATCCTGGTACGCGGCTGAGCCCGACAGTGAGCGGGCACGGAGGGTGCAGATGGCTCACAAGAAGGCGGGATATGTCCCGGCGCTGGGCTGGGATATCCTCACCCCGCTCTACGATCCTCTCGTTCGCATGACGACGCGCGAGATGGGCTTCAAAGGTCGCCTCCTGGATGAAGCAGGCATCGATAAGGCCGCTCGGATCCTGGATGTGGGATGCGGGACGGGGACGCTGCTCCTGTTGGCGAGGCGCAGGTCAAAATCTTTGTTGGCTATTGGCCTGGATGGTGATATGAACGTGCTGGACATTGCAAGGTCAAAGGCTCGCAGAGATGTCGAGAAGATCGCGCTGATTCAGGCGTTCTGCTTTGATATTCCTTTTGCCGATGGCGCATTCGATCGAGTGCTCTCGAGCCTGATGCTACACCATCTGACACGATCCGAGAAGGTTCGGACGCTACAGGAGGTCTTTCGCGTTTTGCGTCCGGGAGGCGAGTTGCATGTCGCCGACTGGGGACAACCCCACAACCTGCTGATGCGCATACTGGCTTTCTCTGTGCGCCTCGGCGACAGTTTCGCCAGGACCGCCGATAACGTGAAGGGGCGCCTGCCTGCGCTCTTTCGAGACACCGGGTTCGAGAAGGTCTCAGAGGCGGCCCGGTTTGCGACGCTGTTCGGCACATTGTCGCTGTACAAGGCGCATAAGCCGCTCACGGCTGCCGCTCATCGGCGCAGCGGCAGCGCATCGGTACACTCGCTGACGGGAGTATGAGGCCAGCACGCAGCAGTTGCCCGATGAACGCATGAGATCGGAACAGTAGAGAGACCACCATGACGTGTATGCGATCGTCGTCCGCCTGTCAAACAGTACTTGCATACAGGGCGCCACTCCCTTTTGACGGCTGGACCGTCATAGGTCGGGGTGTGGGAGGAGGAGCCCTGGGAGGTTAAAATGGCTGCGGTAGCCGCTATCATCTTTGTGGTGATCGCGTTATTTGGTTTGGCGTGGCCCTTTCTCTACGCGTATAGACTCAAGTGGAGAAGAATCGCTCTGGATAAGGAGATCCAGTACTTCCAGAATCGGGTAGCTGTCGCAACCTCGGACGCCATTCCCGGCAGGGCAACAGAACAAGTCCTGGGGCCCGCCACAGGGACCTCGCGTATACCTGCCTCAAATGACGAGGAGCGGAAACTGGCCGAACGAGAGGCGATGCACAGCCTTATTAAACAGGCGCTCCAGATGGGCGCCAACGCGATCCTCGATCTGAAAATGGCCACAGAAAGTTACGAGTACACGGACCCGAAGAAGTTGCTTGTCCTCCCTGCCGTCACGTTTACGGCTACGAAGGTAACATATGCGGGAACAGCCGTGAAAGTAGCCTTGGCGGATTCTCCGTCGGAGGGACAAAGAGGCGTCTGATCAGAATGGTTTCGATTGCACGGTTTCTACTGAACGTCTTTTCAGGCTCGCCTGTGTGCCCCTCCTGACGTAACAACAAGGTAAGGGGGCGATCGCCGTTGTGCGTATCAGAAGAGGGAGTGGATGACCTCATATCTCCGAGTCATCACGGCTATCTTGCTGATCCTCTGGATTGGAGGCGTCGCCCCTTCTGTTGAGGCTTCGGATCTCAAGAATACCATCAGGAATCTTTACGGAAGCCAGGGGATTTTCCTCGAGCCGAGCCCCCTTCCTTTCTTCACCCAGGAGTCGCGCTTTCAGGCGTCGTCGCTTCAGGGGCTTGACCAACTCAATACCCAGTTGACCTCCGCAATAGGGCTCCCCTCATTCGGCTCCTCGGTGACCGGTTTTACCTTCGATCTGGAGCGCGGGATTCCGGTCCGAACTACCGAGAGCCTCGGCCCCCTACTGACGGAGCGCGCCACGACCCTTGGCGCGCGCAAGCTCGATGTCACCCTCGCCTATACTCGACTGAACTTTACTAAGCTGCAAGGCAAAGACCTCGACAACCTGGATCTGGTGTTCCAGCGTGGCGATATCAATGGAAACGGAATCCGGGATACCAGCGGCCCGTTCAGCTTTGAGAGCGACATTATCCGCGCCAGACTCAAGGTCGATCTGGACGAAGATATTATTGCCTTCATCGCAACATACGGCGTTACCCCCGTATGGGACGTCGGGCTCGTCGTCCCCATCATCCATGTTCGACTCAAAGCCAAAGCGTCGGCTGCTGTCTTCGATCAGTTCGGCAATCCCGGCGGTACGAGAATCGGCGACCTCCCGATCCATCGGTTTGGGCCTCACTCCAACTGCCGCCCGCCCATCGACCCGGACTCTTGCAACGCCCGCGGAGGCGGTGAGGAGACCGGCGTCGGGGACATCATCCTTCGAACGAAATACAATTTCGTGCGCAACGCCGGCGGCCTTACCCCGGATCTGGCATTCCTGTTCGAAGTGAAGCTTCCAACGGGGGATGAGGGACGACTTCTGGGAACCGGCGGGACTGACCTGGGCGGTCTCTTCATCGCCTCCAAAACCTATGGACGATGGTTCACGCCTCACGTGAACGTCGGCTACGAGATTAATACCAAAGATCTTGAGCAGAACAGTATCAGATATGCCCTCGGTTTTGATGCCCGTCTTCTGTCAAAGCTGTCATTTGACGCCGACGTCATCGGTCGCTTCAAACCGGCTGGAGACGAAACCGGGGAGCATATTCATGATCTGTCGCTCGGCGTGAAATGGAATCCTCTGAGCGCCTGGATCGTCCGGGCGAACATCCAGATTCCGCTGGATAAGAACAGCGGCCTTCGGGCAGATGTTATTCCCACAGTAGGGGTCGAGTATCTTTTCTAAGGTCTTAAGAGTCTTAGGATCTCCTGAATGTCACTCCTGACAAGTCGTTTTACTTCCTTTATCGTTGCGGCCTGCGTTGTCGTTGGAGCAATGGTCTGCGCCTCGACATCGGGAGAGGCGGCAAAGATCATTGCGCTGAAGAGCGCCGATGTCGACGTCTACAATGAAGCGTTGGAGGGGTTCAAGAACGGTTCGCATGGATCGACCGTCATCGAGTACGATATGGAGGGAGACCTCCAGAAGGGCAAAAAGTTTCTGGCGCGACTCAAATCCGGATCAAAGCCTGACCTCATCCTTGCGGTGGGGATCTGGGCCTTACAGATTGTGGCTGAAGAGATACAAGACATCCCGGTCGTCTTTGCCATGGTGTTGAACCCGACCACAGTGATCGGGCAAGAGACTCGCAATATCACCGGCGCCAGCATGAATGTTCCAATCGAGCAACAACTTGCCTTGCTGAAAAAAATCTCGCCCCATATCAGGAGAATCGGCGTCATTTACGATCCATCGAAGACCGGGTGGTTGGTGAAGCAGGCTGAGCGGCTCGCCAAAGATCAGGGTATCAGGCTCGTCACCAAGGCCGTTACCTCACCGAAGGACTCATTTACTGCTCTGGATGCCATGCAGGACGAGATCGACGCCCTTTGGATTGTGCCGGATCTGACCGTTCTGGCGCCTGAATCGGTTCAGTACATGCTGCTCTTTTCCTTCAGACACAAGATCCCTGTTCTAGGTCTCTCAGAGAATCAGGCCCGAATGGGCGCCCTCCTCGGCCTCTCTTTTGAAAGCGGATGGGATATCGGAAGCCAGGCCGCTGAGTTGGCAAGCGGGATCCTTTCCGGCAAGAGCATTCAAGAGATCCCGTTCACGACAGCGAGAAAGACGCGGTTGACGGTGAATCTGAAGAGTGCCGGCAAGCTCGGGGTGCACATCCCCAAGGAGATTCTCGAGCGGGCCGACGTGGTGATTCGATAGCTCAAGAGAGACCAGACTGGGGCGCAAGGATGAGCGGATGAGAATCGGACGGATAACCAGATTCCGGACAAAGGTGCTGCTGTCGATCATTCCGATGATTCTGGCCCTCTGTGTCCTCTTCGGTGGGATGTCGTTGTATCAGCACAACAGGTTACTGCATAGCGAGTTTGTGAAACGCGGCAAGGCTCTCGCCAGCAATCTGGCCGCCAGTGGCGAGCTCGGCGTCTTCAGTGAGGACGAGCGGCTCCTGAATGCTGCGTTACGCGGGATTACCGGTGAAGAAGATGTCGCCTACGTCTTCATTTACAACGATGTTGGGAAGCGTCTAATCGGCGGAGGCAAGGCCCTAACCCAACCCGGCCTTGCACCGACCACCGAAACGTTGAATCACGAGATCCGCGCACGGATGTTGACCGACCGTCAGCCTGCCAGCAGGACCGTCACGGAGGCCGGGACGGAGTCGTTTCTGGAGTTTTACGCACCGATCGTCTCCGCCGAAGTCCGCCTGGTTGAAGAACAATACTTCGGGATGCCTCGATCGACTCGGGGTCTGAGTGAGGACCGGAGCCGTGTCATCGGGATTGCAAGGGTCGGCCTGTCGATGCGGAACATCGATGCCCATTCAGCCTACCTGATCAAACTCTGGGCTCTTCTATCCGTCGTCTTTCTGGCCGGCGGCGCGCTCGCCGCGTATGCCCTCTCCAGAAGGATCACGCAGCCGATTACCCGGTTGACGGAGTCTGCCGCGCGGATGGCCGAGGGGCAGATTGATCAGGAAATCTCAGTCGATTCTCGGGATGAGCTCGGGACGTTGGCAACAACCTACAATGAGATGGCGAAGGCATTAACACGCACCTTGGATGAACGGGCGAGAGTGGCCAGAGAGCTTCGGGATCTGAACCGAAGTCTGGAGGATCGGATTCGCGAACGGACCTCTCAACTGGAAGAAACCAACCGAGACCTCTCGCGGGCAAGTCGCCACAAATCAGAGTTCCTGGCCAATATGAGTCATGAGTTGCGGACGCCCTTAAACGCAATCCTGGGATTTACCGAGCTGATCATCGATGGGATCTACGGTCAGGTCCCGGACGAGTTGCGCGAGTCGATGGAAGACATCCGCATTAACGGCCGGCATTTACTCAGGCTCATCAACGATGTATTGGATCTCTCGAAAATTGAAGCCGGACAAATGCGATTGAATCTGGGTGAATACTCTATTCAATCATTGATCGACTCTGCGATCTCAGCGACACGATCGCTGGCGGCGGAAAAGCGACTGGAGTTGGTCGCCCAAGTTGAGGCGGATCTGCCGCCCGCGTTGGGCGACAGCAAGCGCATGACCCAGGTTCTGATGAATCTCGTCGGCAATGCCATTAAATTCACCCCAGGGAGCGGTTCCGTAACCGTCACCGCAAAGTCCGTTTCGAGTTCCGAGTTTCAAGTTCCGAGTTCTCAACCCGAAACCCGAAACCCGAAACCCGAAACACCGAAATCACCCGATTTCATAGAGATTTCGGTCGCGGATACGGGAATCGGTATTCCTGCCGAAGAGCTGAAGAGTATTTTCAGTGAATTTCGCCAAGTTGACAGCTCCATCACCAGGGAATACGGTGGAAGCGGTCTCGGCCTCAGTATCGCCAAGCGGTTGGTTGAGATGCATGAGGGGTCTATCTGGGCGGACAGTCAGGTTGGAAAGGGATCAATCTTCTACGTCCGCATTCCGCTCCGGACCCAGTGGGGGGGGTAGCCTGTGAGCGGGAATCTGATCTTGCATGTTGAGGACAACCAATACAATCGGAAGATTGTCAGGGACCTTCTCTCCAAAAACAACTATGAGATCATGGAGGCTCATAATGGGGAGGCAGCGCTTGACGCGCTGGCACGCCAGCGACCTGATCTCATCTTGATGGATATTCAGTTGCCGAAGCTTTCCGGCCTTGAAGTCACTCGGAGGATCAGGGCCGATCCCTCACTCGCCCAGATTCCGGTCATCGCCATCACCTCGTTTGCCCTGAGTGGCGATGAGCGCACGGCGTTTGAGGCGGGTTGCAGCGCCTATATCGCGAAGCCTTTCAGTCCGCGGGATCTCCTGGAGATGATCCGACGCTTCTTGGGTCCGTAAGCGCCTCTATCTGGGAAGAGATTATAGGGATCGACAGGAAACGGTTGCTGTCGAGCATGAGAAGAGCGGTATGTCGGAGGAGAGATGGAAGCATATCGAACGAAAGTGCTGATCGTTGACGATGATCCATCGGCCAGGAAGATCCTCCAGGGCCGGCTGCGAATCATGAACGTTCAGGCGCTTATTGCATCCAGCGGCTCTGAGGCGCTCGAACAGATCCGCCGGGAAACACCTGGGGTTGTCCTGCTTGACCTGCAGATGCCGAAGATGTCAGGCATTGATGTTCTCAGGTCGTTGAAGCGCGAAGGACTGGAACCGACTGTGATTGTTGTGACCGCGCACGCAACCGTCGAAGCCGCTGTCGAGGCAATGAAGGAGGGTGCATACGACTTTATCACCAAGCCTGTTGATTCACAACATCTGGAGATCGTCCTGGGAAAGGCATTCGAACGCGAGTCGCTGCGGGCGCAAAGTCGCTGCCTGCAGACGGAAATGGCGGATCGCCTGGTCCAGGTTATAGCGGACAATCCAATCATGAAACAATTGCTGCAGCTCGCCCGTCGCGCCGCCGACAGTAATTCAACCATCCTGCTCCTGGGAGAGAGCGGGACCGGAAAAGAGGTCTTGGCCAGAAGCATTCACCAGTGGAGTTCTCGGGCACACTATCCATTCACTGTGGTGAATTGCGTGGCCATTCCGGAACAGTTGCTGGAAAGCGAGCTGTTTGGTCACGAACGAGGAGCCTTCACCGGCGCGCATCAGCTCAAAAGAGGCCGGTTCGAGATTGCGGATCACGGTACGGTCTTTCTCGACGAAATCGGGGAGGTCCCGGCCGGTATTCAGACAAAACTCCTTCGAGTGTTGCAACACCACGAGTTTGAGCGAGTTGGGGGAACCCGTGCGATCAAGGCCGATATCCGCGTGATTGCCGCCACCAACAGTGATCTCGAACGGGCCGTACGAGAGGGCCGCTTCCGGGAAGACCTCTACTACCGACTGAACGTCGTCAGTATCAAGTTGCCACCGTTAAGGGAACGAAAAGAGGATATTCCTGCGCTGGTCGATTACTTCCTGAGAAAGTACGCAGGCGAGCTAAAAAAACCTTTGAAGCGACTTGCCCTCGGTACGGTGGACGACTTGATGGCCTATCATTGGCCGGGAAACGTGCGCGAGCTGGAGAACGTTGTTGAGCGGGCTATGGTCTTGAGTATAGGGGATCAGATCGGCCCGGAGGACCTGCCGCTCCAGGTCACCACAGGTCCACGCCGTGAGTCGTTCAGAGCAAAAGAGTTCCACGAGGCCGTCAAGGAGTTCAAGCGGTGGATGATTCAGGATGCGCTCAAGCGTTCGCAGGGTAATCAGACTAAGGCGGCGGAGCTTCTTGGACTTCAGCGCACATACCTCGCCAAGCTGGTCCGGTTGCTGGAGATTAAGGCAGATGTGAATCTCATCGAGAAGAACCGCTTTTGATGGAGCCATGAGGTCACATTCCGTGTATCTCTTTCGATCCTATGTTGTATTCTATTAGGTACTATCCTCTGACGTACTGCTGGAGTCAGCCAGATTTTATCCTTCCGTCAGAATGATCTTTGTGCAAATAAATCAATACGTTTGCCTCTTACACTGTGCCACACGAACGGTTGAGCCATTGAGAGATGATGTGGCACGCTTGTTGCTTATTCTTAACGTCAGGGTCGCTTGCTTGGCGACCGTTTCTAAAACTCACGTCGTGTCCAAGGGGCTATAAAGAGGAGAGCCCATCCGCTACCCCCCGGAGGGCTCTCCTCTCGTACCCCACCTACTCAACTATCCATTACTTTCCCCCCTCCCATAGATCGACTCGACTGTCGGATTCTTGCTCTGCTAACCTGACTGAGAGCAGATATCTTCCGAGAAAAATGGCCCTCGCAACTCCCCCCGTTACATTCCAACCGACTCAGAGTTTCCCTATTCTTTCTTGACTCCTGTGGCTCAGATTGTCTAAAGTTCATATGCACTAACTGATTGGTTTAATTAGGGACAATCATGTTCAGATGTACATTGACCGCAGGCCGGCATTTCCCGGTTAAACGAATACGTCGACCGCCGAGTCAGAAGTAACAAGTGATCGCATAGCTTGACAAGTCGGAGCAGTTGTTCAGCCTCTGCAACGTGACAACAACTCTTGTATGATTCGAGTAGAAAGAACATCGCCTATGAGGGGAAAATATGGCTACAATTATCGAGTACACTGACCAAAAAAGGCCGGCTAATAATTATCCTAAGCGGATTGTCTCGCCCCTTTCGCCGGGCTCATGCTGTGACTCTAAGATGGAACAGATCGGAATGGAACAGCATGAAGAAAGCTGGAGCTTCATCTATAAGCGCTGCAAGAAGTGCGGGTTTGCGGTCCGTCACGTAACGGCTCGAAATCCGCAACTCCTGACGAAGAACAGTTCTCAATTCGATCACCGGGAGTTGATCGGTTTCCGCAACTAGAACGGCTCGAAACTTACTCTCCGCATTCTGCTCCACCCGTGCTATAGTCTCTTATTAGGCAAAAACCGTACCTTGGGAGTTGAGAGATGAACGTCGGTGGTCTTCTTGAAGAAATTGCGGTAAGTCCCCTGCTTGATCTTGAAGAAGAGATTAAGCGGCTGAAAAAAGAGTTGCATGCGGTGGTGTTGGCGCACTACTACCAGGAGTCTGAAATTCAGGATGTAGCCGATTTCGTCGGCGACAGCCTGCAACTATCCCAGCAGGCCGCAAAAACGAGCGCCGAAGTGATTGTCTTTGCCGGCGTTCACTTTATGGCGGAGACGGCGAAGATCCTGAACCCCTCGAAGCAGGTACTGCTCCCCGATTTGGCGGCCGGTTGTTCGCTGGCGGAAGGGTGCCCGGCGCCTCTCTTCAGACGCTTCAAAGAAAAATATCCGGATCACATCGTGATCAGCTACATCAATTGCAGTGCCGAGGTCAAAGCGATGAGCGATATCATCTGCACCTCGAGCAACGCCGACAAGATCATCAACCAGATCCCGAAAGAGCAGCCGATCCTTTTTGCGCCCGATCAGAACCTGGGTCGCTACCTGATCAAAAAGACCGGCCGCAATCTGACGCTGTGGCCCGGCACCTGTGTCGTGCACGAGACGTTCTCTGAAAAGAAGCTCGTGCAACTGATGCTGTACCATCCTCACGCCAAGGTGCTCGCGCATCCTGAGTGCGAAGCCGGCGTACTTCAGCATGCCGACTACATCGGCTCAACGAGCGGACTTCTGAGTTACGTCAAGCAAAGTACAGACACCGAATTCATCATCGCGACCGAGCCCGGCATCATTCATCAGATGGAGAAGGCCTGCCGGGATAAGACATTTATTCCGGCCCCACCGGACGGGGATTGCGCCTGCAACCAGTGCCCCCACATGCGACTCAACACCTTGGAGAAGCTGTACCTGTGCATGAAACACCGTGCGCCGGAAATTACGCTTGATGAAGAGCTGCGGCTCCTTGCTTTACGACCAATCCAGCGTATGCTGGAGATGAGTTAGGGCTGTCTCTCCCTTTACCCCCATGCCCCTATCCCTCATTCGGATCAGCCGCCTGGAGGCCCTCAAGAGGTTCCTTGAGGAAGACATCGGTCGGGGTGACGTCACGACCCTCGCGATTGTGCCTCCTGATCAAAAGGCGATCGGGCATTTTATGGCCAAGGCGCCTCTGGTGTTGGCTGGGATCGAGTTGGTCATCGATGTCCTCACCCTTTTGGATGAAGGTGTTGTTGTTGAACATCGCCGTCATGATGGTGTTGAGTTGTGCGACGGCGAGAGGGCCGCAACCGTCCGTGGTCAGGCCAGGGCGCTGCTGACCGGCGAGCGCGTTGCGACAAATCTGCTCCAACGGCTCTGCGGGATCGCGACGCTGACGCGACGGTTCGTTGAGGCTGTCCGCGGGACACAGGCGAAGATTCTGGACACACGAAAAACAACGCCAGGGTTGCGGGTGTTTGAAAAGTACGCCGTGACCGTCGGCGGCGGCATCAATCACCGCTTTGGACTTGATGACGCGATCTTGGTCAAGGATAACCATATCAGGCTGGCCGGCGGTATCAGCGCGGCCATCGAAGCGGCCCGACAACATGAGAGCCGCTCGCACCGATTTGAGGTGGAAGTCACCACACTCGAAGAGTTGCAGGAGGCCCTCCGGTATGACCTCGACGCCGTCCTCCTCGATAACATGCATCCTGAGATGGTTCGACAGGCGGTGGCCTGTGTACGCACTCACGAACGCAGCCGTAAGATCACCGTTGAAGCGTCAGGCGGAATGACCCTCGACAATGTGCGGACATTCGCGGAGGCCGGCGTCGATTGGATTTCCATCGGGGCCTTGACCCATGCCGCCCCGGCCCCTGACATGAGTTTCAAGATTTACCCTGCATGAAAACAGACATCCTCATCATCGGTAGCGGTCTCGCAGGATATGCCGCGGCACTGGCGGCCGCCAGACAGGACGTGGAGGTGACGCTGCTTACACGGTCGCCTCACCCGGAGGAGAGCAGCACCTTCTGGGCCCAAGGCGGCATTATCTATCAGGGAGCGGACGACTCGCCTCAGAAGCTGGTGGCCGATATTGTCGCCGCCGGCGCAGGTCTGAGCTCACCTGAGGCGGCAGCGCTGGTCAGTCGCGAGGGCCCACGGCTGGTGAAAGAGATTCTCATCGATGAGCTTGGGGTCCCGTTCGATGAATCCTCGGAAGATTCGACCCGATGGGATTTGACCGCCGAGGCCGCGCATTCGCTTCCACGCATCCTGCATCATAAGGATCGGACCGGATCGGCAATCCAGCGCGCGTTCATCGAAAGGATCGCCTCGTATCCGAAGGTCAAACTGCTCTGCGGAACCACCGCGGTCGATCTGCTCACGATCTCTCATCATTCGGTCGACCCACTTGATGTGTATAAGCCCCCGACGTGTATTGGGGCGTACGCGCTGGACCAGGCGAGCAGCGAGATCTTCCCCATCCTCGCAAAGGAGACGATTCTCGCGACCGGCGGGCTCGGTCGTGTCTTTCTGCATACTACCAATCCTGCCGGCGCTCGCGGTGATGGCATTGCGATGGCCTATCGGGCCGGTACCCGTTGCATCAATATGCAATACGTTCAGTTCCACCCCACCACACTCTTCCATCCCAGCGGCCGATTCCTCATCTCTGAAGCGATGCGAGGCGAAGGCGCCCACCTGGTGGACGGCAAGGGTCGGGAATTCATGACCGATTATCACCCTGATGGATCACTGGCGCCGCGGGACGTTGTCGCGCGCGGCATTCACCAGATGATGCTGGAAACGGGCGAGCCGTGCGCCTATCTCGACGTCTCCCACAAACCGGCCGATCAGGTCCGTGAGCGATTTCCAGGGATTTATGCGCACTGCCTGAAGTACGGAATTGACATGACCAAAGAGCCCATTCCCGTCGTCCCGTCCGCGCACTACAGTTGCGGCGGTATTGCTGTTGATGAGTGGGGACAATCAAATCTGCATCGTCTGCGCGCTGTTGGTGAGGTCGCCTGTTCGGGGTTGCATGGCGCCAATCGCCTGGCCAGTACATCCTTATTGGAGTGTCTGGTGTGGGGAACCCGGGCAGGCGCTCAGGCCGCAGCGTTCATCACTCAGGGCAACGAGTATTATTTTCCCCAGATTGCGCCCTGGCGGTATGAACGGGAATCGGTTGATCCGGCGCTGATCGCGCAGGACTGGCTCAGCATCCAACAGACTATGTGGAATTACGTAGGCCTCGTTCGCAGCGCCAAACGGCTGAACCGCGCCCATGAGATCCTGCGGGAGCTGCACCTGGAGATCTTGCGGTTCTACGAAAAGGCCGAGGTGACTGACGCCATGGTCGGTCTTCGTAACGGCATTCAAACCGCGTTGGTCATTCTGCTGGCTGCCATGGAATGCCGCAACAGCCGCGGCTGCCACTATCGCATTGATTAGGTTGTCCCAGAGTAACTACTCAGGTAGATAGACTGTAGCCTTTTGGACTGTAGGAACGCGCACAGAGGAGCCAGACATTTCCGAATGCGACGCGAAAATGATGGAGACCGAAAAGGTTCTGGGCGCCTTGATTCGGTCCATGCGCAACGACTAACAGCCTACAGCCTAAACACCTAAGTAGTTACGTCCCGGATTCCAGGTTCCGGGTGCCAAGAGGGGCATGGCCCCACTCTACCCAAGAAGGAGGCTGCTCTACGTGAAGGCGGTGAGATTTCATGAGCACGGCGGGCCCGAGGTCCTTCGGTACGAAGATACCCCTGATCCCACCATCGCCCCCCATGAGGTGCTGGTCAAGGTCAAGGCCTGTGCTCTGAATCACCTGGATCTCTGGTGCCGGAAAGGGATGCTCGGGATGCAGATCCCGCTGCCCCACATCTCCGGTTCGGATATCGCCGGTGAGGTAGCGGAAGTGGGGAGTATCGTCACCCGCATCACGCTCGGTCAACGGGTCGTTGTCTCGCCGGGGGTAAGCTGTGGCCAATGCGCCTGCTGCCTGTCGGGCCACGACAACCTATGCCGCTCTTACGAAATCGTCGGCGGCTACCGGATCGACGGCGGATACGCGGAGTACGTGAAGGTCCCCGAGGTCAACATCCTGCCGATACCGGAGGGGATGAGCTTTGAGGCCGCGGCAGCGTTTCCGCTCACATTTCTTACCGCCTGGAACATGCTGGTGAATCTCGCGCGCGTCAAGCGGGGTGATGAGGTGCTGGTGATGGGCGCTGGAAGCGGGGTTGGAACCGCCGCCGTCCAGATCGCCAAGCTATTCGGCGCCCACGTCATCGCCGCCGCCGGTAGCGACGAGAAGCTTGACAAGGCTAAGGGACTTGGCGCTGACGACGGGATCAACTATGCCGGCCGGGATCTGGTTGTCGAGGTGCGGCGCCTCACAGCCAAGCGAGGGGCGGACGTCATCTTCGAGCATGTAGGGGGCGCTGTATTCGAGAAGCTGATTCCGGTCCTGGCCACCGGGGGCCGCCTGGTGACCTGCGGTGCTACAGCCGGCTACCTGGCCCAGACCGATATCCGATACCTCTTCATGCGACAGGCGTCGATCATGGGCGGCTTTATGGGCCCCAAGGCCGATCTCTTGCAGATCGTGCGGGAGATAGCGCGCGGGACGCTTAAACCGGTCGTGGATCGGCTCTTCCCGCTCAAGGAGGCCGCGGCGGCGCAATGTGCGATGGAGGACCGTAAGCTGTTCGGCAAGCTGGTCCTGGTCATCTAGCGCCGTGCCGTAAAACGTGAGATCAAGAGGAGGAACATGACCCTGAACGTCGCACATCGAGGGGCCTCGGCGGTGGCGCCAGAGAATACGATGGCGGCCTTTGAAAAGGCGATCGAGTTGGGAGCCGATGCTATCGAGCTGGACCTGCACGTCAGCCGCGATGGCGAACTGGTCATCATTCATGACCACACGCTGGATCGGACCACCGATGGTCAGGGACCGGTCCATACGCGCAACCTGCATGAGCTCAAGCAGCTTGATGCCGGCCGCTGGTTTGGCGAGGGCTTTGCCGGTCAACGGATCCCGACCCTCGCAGAGATCCTCGATCGTTTTGCCGGAAAGGTCCCGCTCGCGCTTGAGATCAAGGCGGGATCAGCCTTCTTTCCCGGCATCGAGGAGCGCGTGGTGTCGGCCTTGCGCGAGCATCAGGTCCTTTCGCAGGTAGCCGTCGCATCGTTCGACCATTACGCGCTCTTAAGGCTGAAAGAACTGGAGCCGTCCCTTCGGACCGCCGCGCTTCTCGTAGGACGGCCGGTGTCGATGCCGATGATTGCGGAAGCTTGTAAGACAGATGCCATGGCCTTGGAGTGCAGCCTTATTACGAAAACAGATGTTGATACCTGCCATGCCGCCGGGCTTCAGCTTGTCGTGTGGGTGGTCAACGAGCCTGCCCGGATGCGCGACTTTATCGATCTGGGAATCGACGGGATCATCACCGACAGACCCGACCTTCTGCGTCATGTCCTGGCGGAACGCAGCGCGCCCGCCCAACCCTCACACGCTGGAAGTAAGTAGTCTCCTGAGACCAGCCTTCATGTCCCCGATTAACGGATAGTTATGGCCTTTGGTTTAACGCCCAACGATCCGAACCGGACCTCTTGGCCTTTCATTCTCTTAATCGCAGCAATCGCCGCCGTCATCGTAGCCACAATCCTCGTGTTTGCCGCTTGATCGTTATGAGCGAACGTCAGGGACGAGCTTCACATGCCTGATTCTGACGCTTGCGGTACGGTATTTCCCGTTGC
This sequence comes from Patescibacteria group bacterium, assembly GCA_035561835.1. GTDB lineage: Bacteria > Methylomirabilota > Methylomirabilia > Methylomirabilales > Methylomirabilaceae > Methylomirabilis. The sequence goes on along the minus strand of DATMXF010000252.1, from coordinate 4,332 downwards.
GAAGCCGCGCGGCTATACGATATACTTCAGTTCTACCGCATACCAATCCTGAGCCCGTCAATATCTGAGTCTGTACGGCAGCGGTATGATGTCCGAACCTACTGGTCGCTTCTGAGGATCCTCAATATTTCCAATAAGGCCTTAACGCGACTCATAGACTTCGTATCCCAGACGCGGTCATGCCGTCAGCGGGAAAAGAGGCCACTGGACATTAAAGGAGTGCGGAATGGCGAGCGCGGCCGCTGCCACGAATCAAGGTCTTGACCGCCCCTGGTTTGCCTACTATGACCCGTGGGTTCCAACGCACCTCGAGTACCCGGATATCCCTCTCCACCGTTTCCTATCGATCTCCGCCCGGAAGTATCCGGATCGAACGGCCATCATCTTCTATGGTACGAAACTGACCTATCGCGCCCTCGACGAGGCCGCCACACGATTTGCGACCGCCCTCACGGAGCGTGGACTGGCGAAGGGTGACAGGGTCTCGCTCTTTCTCCCGAACTGTCCCCAGATGGTCATCGCCTATTACGGCACGTTGCGGGCCGGAGGACTCGCGGTCTCAACCAGCCCGCTCTACTCTACACGAGAGCTGGAGCACCAACTGAACGATTCCGGCGCCGAGACCATCGTGGTGCTGTCGAAGCTCTATCCGCTTGTGAGAGAGATCGCCCCAAAGACCGGCCTCAAGCGGATCATCGTAACGAATATCAAGGAGTATTTTCCGCCCATGCTCCGGCTGCTCTTCACCCTCTTCAAGGAAAAGCAGCAGGGACACCGGCCCGTAGTGGAGCGAAGGTCGGGAACGGAGTGGTTTTCGGAGATGTTGGCCTCCGCTCCCGCGAAGCCCCCCGCTACTACGGTCAGCTCGGATGACCCGGCGCTGCTGCAGTACACCGGGGGCACGACAGGCCTGGCCAAGGGGGCGATGCTCACGCACAGAAATCTGGTAGCCAACACGATACAAACCGGTGCGTGGCTGGTGAAGCCTGTCCTGAGCCTTGTCGAAGGACCCGACCCACGCTCAGTCGAAAGAGAAAACGGTGCGGCTGAGATTTTTCTCGGAGCGATCCCGTTCTTCCATGTCTACGGGATGACGGTCGTCATGAATCTCTGCGTATCGCTGGGCCACACAATGGTGCTCTTGTCGCAATTCAAGACACAGGAAGTCCTGGATACGATCGCCAAATACCGGCCTACCATCTTCCCCGGCGTCCCGACGATGTATGTCGCCATCAATAATTACCCAGAGGTCGGCAGATACAACCTTCATTCGATCAAGGCCTGCTTGAGTGGAGCGGCGCCACTACCACTCGAGGTGGCCAACAGGTTTGAAGCGTTAACCGGTGCGCGCCTTGTGGAGGGGTACGGTCTGACTGAGGCCTCTCCGGTGACGCACGCTAACCCATTGTTTGGCGCCAGAAAGGCCGGGACAATCGGCCTACCGCTCCCGGACACTGACGCCAGGATCGTGGATCTGGAGACCGGGGAACGTACGCTGCCGCCAGGGGAAATCGGTGAGGTAGCGGTCAAAGGTCCCCAGGTAATGGCGGGGTATTGGAATCAGCCGGGCGAGACCGCCATGGTGCTCCGAGATGGATGGTTGTACACAGGCGATATCGGCTATACGGATGAGCAGGGTTACTTCACCATCGTAGATCGCAAAAAAGAGATGATCATCGCGGGCGGGTTCAACGTCTATCCCCGGGAGGTTGAAGAACCGCTGTATGAGCATCCGAGTATTAAAGAGGCCGTGGCGGTGGGCCTGCCTGACCCATACCGTGGAGAGACGGTCAAGGTCTATATCGTGCTGAAGGAGGGGGAGCGCGCCACCGAGCAGGAGATCATCGACTTTTGCAAGCAGCGGATGGCAAAGCACAAGGTGCCTACCCTGGTCGAGTTCAGACAGGAGCTGCCCAAGACGCTCGTCGGGAAGGTGCTCCGTCGCACCTTGCGCGAAGCGGAGATGGCTAAACGGACGTCACAAGGCGCCTGAAACGGCGTGGGCGCTGATGAATGATGCGAACCATGCCGCCGCCGATCCGTAACGTTGAGTTCCGTGACAAATTGAGTGAACTGTTGAAGGAGGCGCTCCGGATGGAAGACCGCGCTGCGCCGCTGCATTTGCTCCGCTCGTTCGAGGATATGGTGAGCGGGCAAAGGCAGCCAGCCTTCGGGGAAGAGCTGCAAGCGGAGCTGCCTGCTGCGACTCAACGAGTCGAAGCCTATTGCCGGGCGTTGGAAGAGCTGTCAAGGCGGTCGTTTCGCCCGGGCGGCTCGGTGAGGCGGGCGCTGGAGGAGGCTGCGTGCCTTTTTAACGAGGGTCTATTCTTCGAGGTACACGAGATCCTCGAGGCGGTATGGCTTACGCAAGAGGAGGGGGTGCGTCTGCTCTTGCAGGGGCTCATCCAGATCGCGGTCGGGTTCCACCACCTGGAGAACAACAATCTCAGGGGTGCGCTGTCCCTCCTGCAAGAAGGAGTTGAAAAGGTCAAGGGGTATGGTTCGGATCGGCCCGGTGTGGAGCTGGATCAGTTCCTGGCGCAGATCGAGCGTGCCAGGCGGTCGATCGAGTCACTCGGGGGAGCGGCGTTCGACCGCTTTGATCGCCGGATGATTCCGCACATGCCCCTCATGAGGGATACACTGTCGGACGTGAGGCCCGTCGGATGAGTCTTCGAAAACTGTTGTCCCACACGGTACTCGCCTACCCCAGGACTACGCTGGTTGTTGCGTTGCTGCTTACGCTGCTCTCGGTCTGGGTGGCGATTTCGCGGTTGAGCTTTACCTCTACACATCAGGCGATGTCCTCTCTCAGCGGCAGGGTCGGCCTGGTTCAGGAACGCTACAACCGGGCGTTCGGCGACCCTGACCGAGTCGTAATCGTCGTAGAGGCCGCTGATCAGGAACAGGCGAAGCGCTATGCCGCTGTCCTTTCCGGACGGCTGGAGACGTTGGAGGAGATTGAGGAGGTCATCTATCGCTTCGACCTCACGTCGTTGGAGGATCATTTTCTGATGTACCTGACTCCGGAGCAGCTCAGCGATCTACGAAGTAAGGTTGAGGAGCATGCCTCGCTCCTGGAAGAGCTGTCGGCTAAGCCAAGTGTGAATCGCCTGTTCCAACTGATCCACCGAGAGATCAGCGCGGCGTTGGTCGGTCATCTGTTTACCGGTTTTCTGGGCGAAAAGGGAGAGGGCGAAGTCAAACGTCCCGTAGAGCTTCAGCCGCTTATCGCGCTGCTTACGCAGCTCGAGGCGTGGGCGAGCGGTCCCCAGAGCTACACCTCGCCGTGGAAGCAGTTCATGGTCGAGGCCGACGAAAACGGCGACCGTGAAGGTTACCTGTGGTCCGACAATAAACAGCTCCTCTTCATCCTGGCCACCGTGAGGGCGGATCCGACAAGCCTGCTCAAGTTTGAGCGGCCGATTCAAACGATCCGTGGGGAGATCCGGTCGCTGCAATCCCGATATCCTGGGGTCACAGCCGGGGTCACAGGAGGTCCCGCCCTCGAGTACGATGAGGTAACCGCCGCACAACGGGATTCCGGGCTGATGACCTTCATCTCTCTCGGCGGTGTAGTCCTGTTGGTAGCGGTGGTCTTTCGCGGCGTGTTCAGACCTCTCATGGGAATGATAGCGCTCGTCATGGGGGTCTGTTGGGCCTTCGGGTTTGCCGCTGCGACGGTCGGCCATCTGAACATGCTGTCGATGGTGTTGGCGCCGATGCTGATCGGAATCGGGATGGACTATGGAATCCATCTCATCGCCAGGTATGAAGAAGAGCGAGGCGCGGGCCATGCCATACACGAGTCGTTGGAGCGGGCCTTCGAAGGCGCCGGGCCAGGGATTCTGCACGCGGCCATCACAACCGCCGTCGGTCTCTTTACCCTTCTGCTCACGGGGGTCAGCATTTTACAGGAGTTGGGTCTGATCACCGGGTGCGGCCTGCTGCTGACGCTGGTTTCGACCTTTGTCGTGTTGCCCCCACTGCTGCTGTTGTGGGATACGCGACTTGCCATGGATGGTTCGGTTGGGCACGCCGTAGCGTCCGTCGAAAAGCGTTCCATGAAAGGGAAGATCGGCGACATCCACTGGCCACTGCCACATTTGCCGAAGCCTCCGGATTTCATGGAATTCTGGTATCGCCGGCCCCGCACCGTCCTGCTCCTGTCGGCAATCGCTACACTGGCGTCCCTGTATGCGATGAGCCGCATCGAATTCGACGGCAACGTCCTCCATCTTCAGGCGGAAGGGACTGAGTCGGTGGACTGGGAGCTCAAGATTATCCGGCAGTCTGAGCGTTCGACCACCTATGGAGTGATCCTGGCCAAGA
>DATMXF010000251.1:0-18103 GCA_035561835.1 Patescibacteria group bacterium | reverse complement strand
GGAGGGAATGGTTGTGTCACAGCAAGACGAACAGGTCGATCGCGGGCGGCGAACGGTGAATTGGCTGCTGGGGAGTTCCCTTGGCGTGCTGTTCGTATCCATCCTTTACCCGATCGCCAAATACCTGATTCCCCCAAAACTCGCCGAGCCGACGACATTCAGCGTGACCCTTCCCTGGAAGCTTGCAGAGCTCAAGGCGAATTCTGGGCGGATCTTTCGCTTCAGGAGTCTCCCGGGCATTTTAGTAAAGACATCGGCGGGCGACTTGCGGGCCTTCTCCGCTGTCTGCACCCACCTGCAGTGCACGGTACAATACCGGGAAGACCGGCAGGACATCTGGTGCGCCTGCCATAATGGCGTGTACGACCTGAACGGGAAAAATATCAGCGGCCCGCCGCCGCGACCCTTGGAGGCCTTGAAGTTGAACGTCAGGGGAGATCAGATTATCGTCATGAAAGGATAAGTGAGGTGACGGGGATTCGAATCACGGCCTGGCTCGAAGAGCGAATCGATCTCTGGCCGCTCAGACATTTTATCGGGAAGAAGGTCATCCCTGTCCATCGTCATACCGTCTGGTATTATTTCGGCGGGATGACGCTCTTTCTCTTCGTGATCCAGGTGGCGACAGGGATCCTGTTGACCCTCTACTACAGGCCCAGCGGCGAAGAGGCGTATGAGAGCGTGCAATTCATCATGACCGACGTCCAATTCGGTTGGCTTGTTCGCTCAATCCATAGCTGGTCGGCCAACCTGATGGTGCTGACGATGATGATCCATCTGTTCAGCGTCTATCTCACTCAGGCCTACCGAAAGCCGCGAGAGCTGACATGGGTCACCGGCATGTTGCTGTTCGGCATCGTACTGTTCTTCGGTTTTAGTGGATATCTGCTGCCCTGGAATGTGCTCTCGTATTTTGCCACCAAAGTCGGGACTGAGATTACCGGACAGTTCCCGCTTGTGGGTCACGTACTGATGCGGCTTCTCCGTGGCGGCGACGAGGTGACCGGCGCGACAGTCTCTCGCTTTTACGGTATCCATATTGCCATCCTGCCGGCGCTCACCACGCTGATCCTTGGTCTCCATCTGTTCCTGGTCCAGAAGCAAGGGATGAGCGTTCCCCCGGTCGTAGAGCAAGCGCACCGGGGGCAGCCGCTTCCGACCATGCCGTTTGTCCCCAATTTCCTGTTGCGAGATCTCTTCGGCTGGTTTGTCACCATCGGACTCTTGGCTGCCTTGGCCTCCCTGTTCCCTTGGGAGCTTGGACAGAAGGCCGATCCCTTCGCACCGGCGCCGGCCGGCATCCGACCGGAATGGTACTTCGTCTTCATGTTTCAGAGCCTGAAGTATATCCCGGCCAAGGTCGGCCCGTTTGACGGTGAGGTCTTGGGCGTTCTGGGCTTCTGTCTGGGCGGGCTGTTCCTCCTACTGGTCCCGTTTCTGGATAAAAGGTCGGCCGTGGGAGAGCCGAGCCCGCTCTTCCGTTCGATCGGGATCGTGATTATTGCGTACATTGTGATTTTTACATTTCTCGGATATTTTGCCCCCGCCGTCAAATGAGAAAGCCGTGAGAATCGCGCTGCGCGTTGTGTGCTTTGGTCTCCTCCTGGTCGCGGCCGGTCTGATCCGCGTTCCCTTTGCGGCGGCAGAGGATGCCTGCATTGACTGCCACATCGCATTACGAGAGGAGCGCCTCAGCCGTCCGGCCGTCAAGATTAAAGACGATTACCACCTGGCGCGAGGACTGGGCTGCCAAGGCTGTCACGGCGGCGATCAGACCGCAATCGATAATAAGGCGCAGAGCCACAGTCCGGCCAAGGGGTTCCTGGGCAAACCGAAGCGGCACGCGATTCCTGAGTCCTGCGGGAGGTGCCACAGCGATCCAACCTATATGCGACAGTTCAACCCATCGATTCGGACGGACCAGGTCAAGGAATACTATACCAGTGTCCATGGGAAAAGGCTGCGCGAGGGAGATCAGAAGGTCCCCGTCTGTATCGGTTGCCATGACGTCCATGCTATCCGTGCCATTAAGGACCAGATGGCCTGGACCTATCCGACCAATGTTGCTGAGACCTGCGGCAGATGCCACGGTAACGCCGACTACATGAAAGCGTACAAGATCCCTACCGATCAGCTTGAGAAGTACAAACAAAGCGTTCATTACGAGATGTTGACCAAGCGGGCGGACCTCGCCTCTCCGACATGCAGCAGTTGTCACGGCAGTCACGGCGCTACCCCTCCCGGTGTCGATTCGGTGGCGAATGTCTGCAGCCACTGTCATGTCGTGACGGCCGACCTCTTCGCCAGGAGTCCGCACAAGTCGGCATTCGACGAACTGGGGATGCCGGCGTGCGTGACATGTCATAGCAATCACGATATTACGCAACCGTCGGATGCGATGCTGGGCGGCGGAGAAGGCACCCCGTGCGCGACGTGCCATGAATCCGACTCCGCGCCGCTGAAGAAGGCCGCAGAATTACGAGCCAGGATTGAGGGGCTTTCGAGCCGGATCGATCAGGCGACGGCGATCCTGACCCGGGCCGAGCACGCAGGGATGGAGATCGGCTCGCCGCGATTCGAGCTGCTTGCGGCAAACGAATCCTTGATTAAGGCCAGAGCGGCTACGCATTCACTCGAGGTGGAACAGATCAAGACCGATACCGACTCAGGGTTGGTTGTAGCGCAGAAAAGTCTGGAGAGCGGCCAGGGTCTCCTGGCCGAGGTACAGTTCCGTCGCAAAGGACTGGCGGCATCCATGCTGATCATTGTCGCGGTTCTGGTCGGCCTCTTCTTGAAGATCAGGCAAGTTGATCGGCGGAAAGGGTCCGGCTGAGATGCTGCCGGTCTTGACACGGATGGGTGGAGTGGCTATAGTCCACAAGGTAATTCCGGGGAATTGTGGGTCTGTTTGGTCTAGCTGGTCCATTTGGTCTAAAACCAAATGACGAAACAGACCGAATAGACGAGATAGACCAGATAGACGTAATAGACATTTCGTAAGGAGGAAGCATGAGATCAATGATCGGAAGGAGCGCCACGCTTGCTCTGGCGTGCCTCCTCGTCGTAAGCTTCGCACCGACTCGCAGTCTGGCCCAGGCAAAGCCGAAGATCCCCGCTACCTTTGTCTTCGAGCAGAAGATCAAAGATGAACAAGGAAACCCGAGCCCAGGGAAGGTGACGTTCGATCACAACACACATCTGGCAAAAGGTCAGAAGTGTCTGAATTGTCACGGCAAGGGTAAACCTTTCAAGACCAAGGCTGGCACCTCTCCGGACCTCACCATGAAAGCATACAATGAAGGTAAGGCGTGTGGTACCTGCCATAACGGGAAGGTTGCGTTCTCTACAAAGGAGATGGGCAACTGCCTGAAGTGCCATAAGGTACCATCATAGTTCCGCATCTGTACGGCACCGAGACATAGCGATGAGGTTGGGGCGGGTGATCGGCTTGCGGATCCGCCTATTCGAGATCGCTGCTATCGTGCATCCTGTTTGAGAACGTGGGTAGCGATACCATATCGCGCGTGATAACCAGGAGCGTACGCTGCGGAAAGGCGGCCGGAAGCCTTTTCCTTGTCTGGTTGTGTCTGACGATAGTTCCGAATGCCGTTGCGGCCGTCTCGACGTCGTCTTCCGCCTCTGAGGGGTGCCTGACCTGCCATCACGATCCCGACTTGAAGAAAGAAGCCGGGGGAGGACGACACGCTTCGTTGTTTGTAGAGCCGGCCGACCTGGCTCAGTCCGCGCACAACGCGCTTACATGCGCTGAGTGCCATGTCGACATCTCGGAAGGACCTCACACCGACACGCCTCGGCCTGTCCGTTGCGGCGCATGCCATCGCGCGCCCCATGAGAAGGTTCAGGGGAGCGCTCATGCGAAACTGCGCGGCGACAGTCCAAGCGCCAATTGCATCGCCTGTCATGGCAGCCATCGGATTCAGACGATAGCCGCCGATTCCGACGTCGTCTGCTCGTCGTGCCATGGCCTCCAGACCAAGCAGATGGCGGTCGGCATTCATGCTGCCGGCCTGGTGGAGAAAACCCGGAACCTGCCTACCTGCGTGACATGCCATACGGCTCACGCCGTCAAGTCTCGACGCGACCCCCTGTCGCCTATCCATCGCTCACAGATTCACGAAACCTGCGCCCGCTGCCATGCCGATCCGAAAATCATTGCCCAGGAACGGATCGCGAGGCCGCGGGTTGTGGCGCTGTTCGAGCAGAGTATCCACGGACAGGCCATCCTGCAGAAAGGTAATCTCGCGGCCGCAACCTGCACCGATTGTCATGGTGCGCATGAGATCCGACGAGGCGTCGATCCTGCCTCGGCCATCTTCAAAGGAAACGTGGCTGCGACCTGCAGCCGTTGTCACGACAGCGAGGCGGCGCAGTTCCGGGATAGCGTGCACGGGGGGGCCGTCTCACGCGGGATTTCGGCGGCGCCGACATGTACCGATTGCCACGGAGAGCATGGGATTACCGCCACTCGCGCTCCAGGATCACGGGTCGCGCCGTTGACGGTTTCCAAGACCTGCGCTGCCTGCCACGAGGCAACGCCGGTGGTCGAGGAGTTCGGCCTCGCGCCGCGTCGAGCAGGAACGTTCTTCGAGAGCTTCCACGGTCTGGCGGTGAGGGGCGGGTCGCCCGTCGTGGCCAACTGCGCAAGCTGCCACGGAACTCACAATATCCGGCCGTCCTCCGATCCTCGCTCCACCATCAACCCGATGAACCTTTCGCGCACGTGTGGGCAGTGTCACCGAGGCGCCGGCATGCAATTGGCCGGTACCAGGATTCACGTGGCTCCCGGATTCGGCGAACATCCGTGGGTGACCTTGGTCCGACGGATCTATCTTGTGATCATCGTTATCGTTATCGGCGGGATGGGCCTGCACAACGGGGTTGACTTCCTGGCGCATCTGCGAGAGCGTTGGCGGGCGGATGGGCAACAGGCGACCAGACCCCCTGTGACTCCAGAGGTGGCGCGCCGCCTCTTTGAACGTTGGACAGTCAATGAGCGAATTCAGCATGTCATGCTGTTGACAACCTTTATGATCTTAGTTATCACGGGCTTTGCCCTGAAGTTTCCTGATTCGTGGTGGGCGCGGCCGCTAGTCTGGATCGAAAGAGGGTATACCGTCCGAGCGTGGCTCCATCGAATCTCCGGCGTGCTCATGACGCTGGCGGCCATATACCATCTGGCGTATCTGTTCGGCACACAACGTGGTCGAACTCAGTTCCGATGCATGAAACCCGGGCGACGGGACTTGCATGAGGCGTGGGGAATGGTGGCCTTTAACCTGGGCCTGCGACCGCACCGGCCCCGCTTCGATCGTTTTACGTACGTGGAGAAGCTGGAGTACTGGGCGGTCATATGGGGCACTGCCGTGATGACCGGCACCGGGTTTATGATGTGGTTTCAGACCGGTGTGCTGACGCGCTGGCCCCTTCTCGTCATTGACCTGGCAACTGTCGTCCATTATTACGAGGCCTGGCTTGCCACGCTGGCTATTGTCGTCTGGCACTTCTACAGCGTCATCTTCCGGCCTGATATCTATCCGATGAGTCTGGTCTGGCTGACGGGGACGATGACGGGGGAACAGATGGCCAAGGATCATCCAGCCGAGTTGGATGAGATGCTTGCAGCAGAAGCCGCGCCACACCCATTGCCGGGCGATGACATGATACCGCCGCAGGCCGGCTAAGGTGAGAGGAACCGATGGCTGAACAACCGCCTATTCGACGCCGCGGCTTGCGCATCCTCCTGATTGCCCTGGCGACCGGCATAGTCGTTGGAGGTCTCGCGCTGGGTGGACTCTATCGCCTTAGTTCGAGCCCGGCCTTATGTAATTCCTGCCATATTATGAAACCGTATGTTGAGGCCTGGAGGAGCTCTAAGCACAGCAACGTCACATGCATCGATTGTCATTATCCTCCCGAGCTTCGAGGCACCATATGGGTCAAGTACCAGGCGCTTTCCCAGGTGGCGAAGTGGGCGACGCAGACCTACAGCTCGAAGCCGTTCGCCGAGGTCGAGGATGCAAGTTGTCTTCGCTCGGGGTGTCATACGAGCCGCCTGCTTGAGGGTAAGGTCACCTTCAAGCGGGGGATCATCTTTGACCACGGCCCGCACCTGAAAGAGGAACGCCGGGGGCGACAGCTTCGATGCACAAGCTGTCACTCTCAGATCGTGGTGGGGACGCACATCGAGGTGACCACGACCACCTGTTACCTCTGTCACTTCAAGGGGATGAAGACATCGCGGGAATTTCACCCTCTTGGCGGCTGTACGGTCTGCCACACAGCGCCAAAGGGGGACATCAAGCTGGGGACCATCGCCTTCAACCACGAGGTGATGGTAAAACGGAATGTCGGATGCGAGAAGTGCCACCTCAACGTGGTTGAGGGCAGCGGTCAGGCGCCGAAAGAGCGCTGCTATACCTGTCACAACCAGCCAGAGAAGCTTCAGAAGTACGCCGACACACCATTCATGCACGAATTCCACGTGGCCGGTCATCATATCGAGTGTACCCGTTGCCACAGCGAGATCAGGCACAAACTCCCGCCCCCCATCGGCCTATCCCTGAGCGGGTTATTGCAATGGTTATCGGAACCATCGAGTGCCGAGGCTGCCGAGAGCAATACCCAACTCCTGCCGAAGCGCCTTTTCCAGTCGCCGGCGGTGAAGATGCCGGAGGCGCACCCTGCGACTCGGGATCAAGGGCTCGATTGCAAAGCCTGCCATCAGGCTACTCACCAGGGAGTCCTCGAGATGTACGTCGGTATGGGAGGGAAGGGGACGCCGATGATCCCCGGCCACATGTTTCAGGTCAGGGTAGAGTGCGTAGCCTGTCATGTGGAGCCCGGGAAGGACAAGGCCCTGGCGACATTCGGTGGGCGGACATTCAGACCATCCGAACGCGCCTGTCTGGGCTGTCACGACAAGCGATATCAGGGAATGCTGGAACGCTGGAGGCAGACCATCACGACCATGCTCACGGCGATCAATGCAAAGCTCCTGTCAACGGAGCATGCCTTGCAAACCACTCATCGGACTCACCCGCAGTTCGCAAAGGCCTCGAGGTTGGTCACTGATGCGCGACACAATGTAGAATTCGTCACGAATGGGAAGGGCGTCCACAACGTCTTCTTCGCCGCCGATCTTCTGAAGGTCGCGGACGGGTACCTTGATCAGTCGATGGCGATCATTGGACAGTCACCTTTGAGAACCACAGAAGAGACCCTCGTTCGTGGAGGCTATTGCGCGGTGCTGTGTCACAATCAACTGGGAGTGAAGGCACCGGAGGAGGTAACATTTGGGGCTGAGACGATTCCGCATGTCCGCCATGTCACTGACTTCGGTGTGACGTGTACGGCCTGCCACTCGGCCGAGCGACACAAGGCGATGACCGCCACAAAGGCGACTTGCCTGAGCTGTCATCACAGCGCGGGGAATGATAACGAGCGGTGCATCGCCTGTCACACGCTCCAGAACGCCTTCTTTTCTGGTACTATTAAGGTTGAGGCGGTTGAGCCGACCCCCAGCGGCCACGCAGAGCTGACGGACTGTGTGGGATGCCACAATGTCCAGAAGCAGCATTCCAGGCAAGCGGTGGCAGCGCAGTGCCTGGGCTGCCATGACACGACGTATCTCAAGACGTTCGCGCAGTGGCGGAATGATCTGAGTCGAAGCTTGAGAGAGGCCGCGAGCCTTCTGAAGAAAGGGGAGTCCGGCCTGCGCCATGCTCCTCAAGACCCAAAGGCATCTGAGGCGCGCCTGCTCCTTCAGGCGGCGAAACGGGACATCGACCTGGTCGTCAAGGCTGGGGGAATTCACAATCCCGAACTGGCGAAGGCGATTCTGGTGAAGGTCAAGAAGTCGACCGAGGGCGCCATGCGCCTCTTGAATCGGTAAGCACCTAAGTCAGATTTCGAATCGAGCAAAGAGGAGTATTGTTGCAAGGAATACCTTATGAGGTGCCGCCTCACCCCGGCGTACGAACATCTCCCTCAACCTCCATTTAGCAAAGGGGGCCACGGGGGGTCTTGTCCGAGGCTGACGGCTGAGTGCTGATTGCTGACGGCTATTCTAAGGAACTCAGGGAGGACCATGGAAGAACAACGATCATCCGGCAAGATACGCCTTACCATAATGCTGGGCAGCACGTTGGCCGTAGGATTTCTTCTTGGGTACCTGGCTTCAGCCTTCGTTCCGCTCGTCCCGCGGACACAATCGCCTGCCCCTTCGGTATCGACAACTCCTGCCCCCCGTCTCTCGCCCTCCGAGATTGATTCGGCCTTGAAGGCGGCCCACGCCTCGCTCGATGCCGGCGACCTCCAATCCGCCTGGGAGAAATATCATCAGATCCTGCTCACTGATAGGAATCATATTGAGGCGCTGGCGCACCTCGGAGTGATCTTGACGCAGAGTAATCAGCCGGATGAGGCCATCAAGCTGTACGATCGAGCGTTGAGCCTGAATCCCCAGTATGCCCATGCCCTGTTCGATAAGGGACAGGCCTTACAGGCGAAAGGGGATGCGAAGGGCGCCACTGAGGTATTCCAGCGGTTTCTCACTCTGGTACCGCCGGACTCGGACGATGCCAAACGAGTCAAGGGATGGATTGCGGAGCTGGCCCGTTCCAAAAAACCATAGAGGGAAAAGCGCCGGGACAAGTAAGCGAGAAGATCGTGAGATTCTGACGCGGGCGGTAACGTTGCAACACATTTGTCAACATGAGGAGAGAGGGCTAATGCGCGTAAAAGCGATCATAGTGAGCCTGGTTCTGACTTGGGGGTATGGGTCAGCGGCCTACGCGTTCGAAGCGGCCGGCGGAGAGTTTCTCGCAAAGAAATCTTGCGCGGCCGTGCAGAGCATCAAGAAGGGCGGGAATCCCGGTAGGGTCAAACTGCGGGTTGACGAGCGTTACCCCGTGACCGGCCTCAACAAACCGAATGGGACGTATGTACAGCTTAAGGTGGCCGGTGCGCGACCTGAAAGTCGGTGGGTGAAGCGCAATTGCGGCACGCTGAATCCTGGGCCCGTTGAGCCGGTTGTCGAACAATATGTTCTCGCTCTAAGTTGGCAGCCCGCGTTCTGCGAAACCAAGCCCGACAAGACCGAATGCAAGACCCAGACGTCTGGTCGTTTCGACGCCGATCATTTCGCGCTGCACGGACTGTGGCCACAACCGAAAGGGAACGTGTTCTGCGGTGTCTCGGCGGACGATCGCTCACATGCGGAGCAGGGGAAATGGGACAAGCTTCCCGACCCCGATCTGAGCGCGGAAACCCGGGCGCGCTTGAGCGAAGCCATGCCGGGAACGGCATCCAATTTACAGCGCCACGAATTCACCAAGCATGGCACCTGTTTTCCCGGTAATGCAGATCTCTATTTCCGCGTCTCTCTGGCGTTGTTGGAGCAGATCAATGTCTCAAGACTCCGGGACCTGATGGCGACGCATATCGGCGCGACCGTATCGTCGGAAGATATCAAGGGCGAGTTCGAGCAGGACTTCGGAGCGGGTGCGGGCGCCGCGCTCGACGTTCACTGTGTCGACGATCAGAATTCCCACCGTACGCTTATCAGCGAAATCCGAGTCAACCTGAAAGGGACGCTGATGCAGGCGACTAAGCTCCAGGATGTCTTGGATCACTCGACGCGAGGGGCCGGCGACTGTTCCAAGGGTATTGTTGATCCGGTTGGGTTGAACTGAGTCCGGTATCAATCGCTGGACGACAGGCGCATGGGCGATGAATCATTATGGCGGTGAAGAAGCGTACGGCCTCGTATGAGCCATAAGGCTTCCGCCGTTGTCTTTGTTCCCGGACTGGGGAGTTTCAGTCCGATCAACCTGGGCATCCTGCGAATCGACTATTTCAGAGGGGTAGAGCAAGCTCTCGAAGAATATGGAACGCCGACATATTTTCCGACCCTTCCACCATTCGCGGGGATCGCTCAGAGGGCGCGGGTACTTGCAGACGATTTATCGACATTGAAGGTAGATCGTATTCACCTTATCGCTCATAGCATGGGCGGTTTAGACAGCCGTTACTGTATACGTCATTTCGATCCGGAACGTCGCATAGCGAGTCTGGTCACAATCGCCACTCCGCATCGCGGTACCCCATTGGCAAGCTGGGTACTGGATGGGGATGGCCTGTTTCAACGGGTAATCCGGCCGTGGGTGAAGACGGCAGTTGTGGATCTGACCCCTGAATCCTGTCGCCGTTTCAATGACGTAATTCCAGATCGGGCGGATGTGCGATATCTGTCGTATGCTGGGGTGCGGCCCGTAACAGAGATGCCGCCCTGGTTCCGTCCCTGGACTCGTTTGCTTGAGGAGAAAGCCGGCGAGAACGACAGTCAGGTGCCGCTGAGTTCGGCGATGTGGGGGGAGTTCAGAAGGACGTTGCGGGCGGACCACGTCGAGTTGGCAGGTTGGAACCTGGGTCGATCGAACGAGCAGGATCAACGACCCTTCGATCAGCTATCCTTTTATCGGGAAGTCCTGGCTGAGTTGTTGGATGCGGAGTGATAGTGTAGCCGACGGCTTGGCGCACGCCGTTTGACGGCGTAGGGACGGGAGGATGTATGGGCATTAGCGGAGTGACCTCAAGGCTGATTCGAGTGGCCGTATGTCTCGGTCTCGTGAGTCCGGTGTTTTTGCTCGCCCGAGCAGCGGCTGGCGATGTAACAGCCGAGTGTCAACCGCCTTCCCTCGTATGGTTTGACCCTATCTTTTTCTCCTACAACGCGGTGCTCGCACTGTTCGCCGTATTTTCCATCCCTGGCATTACGTATTTCTATGTCGTCTCCAGGAAGGCCGAGAAGATCAGGCGGCTGCGAAACGATCTCAGCGAAGAACGCTGGAGCCTCAATGAAGAGGCGATTGTCAACATCGTTGAGTCCCAGTTCCGGATGCGTCATTACCTTGGCAGCATGCTGACCCTCACCATCGTCGTCCTGCTTGGGACATCCATCATCCTCTTACTCAAACCCCTCTCCGGGACGGGTTGTGGTGGGGTCGATTACAGTAAGGGCGCCAACTTCCTGCTGTTGGGGCCCTACATGCTGTTTGGGCCTGATGGCCGCCCCGACCATGACTATTACCAGCATATTACGGTGAGTCTGACGGCCTTCCAATTCGGCTTTCTTGGCGCCTACGTCTATCTGATCGGAGACCTCGTCAGGGCCTACTTTATACTCGATCTGACTCCGCAAGTGTTTGTGGCCAGTACCATCCGCGTCATCACCGGGAGCCTGCTGGCCCTGGTAACCTCATTTATGACGGGTTATATCTCGAAGGAAGTCAATATCAGCCTGCCATTGATTAGCTTTTTTTTCGGCTATTTTCCCGAAACGGCCCTGATTCTGATCCAAAAAAAGGTGGCTGGCTGGATTGGTCTGGGTGAGACGAAGTACCAAGCGATACCGCTGTCCAAACTGCCCGGCATGAGCTATGCGCACGAGACTCGCCTGATACGCGAGGGCTATGACAATGTAGAAAATCTGGCCACCGTTCGGCCGTTGGATTTAATGTTGCGGACGGGTTTTACTTATCGCCAGGTACGGCAGTGGATCGCGCAGGCATGGTTGTACAGCCATTTGCGAGAGGATTATGAGGAGTTTGTCAAGCAGACCGGCATTACCGGCGCCGACGAACTCGTGGAGTTTCTCGATAAGGGCGATGTCGGCTCTGCTACGCCTGAGGAATGTTTGAGCGCCGCCACCGGCGATAAGTATAAGCACAAGATCGCAGCGCTGTGCCGTTTGGTTGGTAAGTGGAAGGAGCGGGCCGACCGTCGGCTGAGTCTGAGCCCTCAGTAGATTCAAGGTGAAATCTTGACAAGTGAAACGATCAGTAGGGCACGGCATTGACTGGTGCGGTGGTGGGGGAAAGATGGAAGGGTCGGTGTGAAACGGGGAGAGGGCGTACGGCAGCGGGTGATGGCGTGGGCGGTACACCTGTTTACCGCCTCTGGGGCGGTCATCGGGGTCTGGTGCCTCGTCGCCATACACAGGGGCGATTATCGGGGGGCGTTCTTCTGGATGATGCTGGCCGTCGTCATCGATGCGATGGACGGGCCGCTGGCGCGGATGGCCAGGGTCAAGGAGGTCCTGCCCCAATTCGATGGAGCGAAGCTTGACGATATCGTAGATTATCTGAATTTTGTAGTCGTCCCCATCGTGCTGATCCATCAAGCCGACCTATTGCCGGCGTCGGTCTCGATCTGGATTTTACCCTTCCCGCTGCTTACCAGCGCCTACCGTTTCTGCCACGTCGCTGCCAAGACGCCGGATCATTTTTTCACCGGGTTTCCTTCGTACTGGAACATCCTGGCCTTCTACTATTATGTCGGGAGAAGCCCTCTCTGGTTCAATGCGGCCTTTACCCTCTTTGCGGCGATGATGGTGCTGGTGCCGATCAGGTATATCTATCCGGGCCGCACCGAAACCCTCCGCCCGCTCACCATCGGGTTGGGTATCCTGTGGAGTGCGGCGCTCCTCATCATCCTCTGGCAGCTTCCCGATCCGTCGCCATCGCTGGTTGCCTGGTCTCTGGTCTACCCGATCTACTATACCGCTCTCTCGTTTGCGCTGCACTGGCGTGTCCGATCCGAAGAGAGGCGAATGTCTTCCCATGCCTGATCAGGGTGAGGACGACGCGAGTGGAGTCGGCATGGAGGGAGAGGATTGGTTGCTCTTACTTACCGGTCGCGGGTCGGCTCTCCGGTGTAGATCGGTCGACAAGATCGGATGGTGACTTTGACAGGTCGTTCAGGATCTGAGCGTCGAGAGTCACCACATCTTCTCCAGGCTCAGCCATAGCGTAGAGTCCGACCTTCGGGTCGGCGGCCTTCTTAAGTAGAAGCCGCTTCACGCCGCCGACGTCCTTCAGCTCCACAATCAGATCGGGACGCTCCAGGCCGTACCTGCGTCTGGCGTCTGGGCCAGAGTCGGCAAACGCTTCCACCCGGGTGTCCTTAATCTTCCACAACAACTTTCCAATGACCGCCGCGTCCGCCTTGGCCGTGATCGGTTTCAGGATCTCCCACCCTTTTGTATCAGACCTGCTGAGACTGATCGGTTGTCCCTTGCCGATCAGCTCGATCTGGGTGACCTGGTTCGGTTCCAGCGCGAGCAGGGTTTTGTCACGAAAATCGTCTGGCTTTTTATCTGCACGGACTCGTATGATGACGGTCACCAGGAAGACCGCGGGCCGGTCGGGTCGTTTTGCATAGACGGAGCGGCCATTTGGATTCAGATCGCCCAGCAGGAGGGCTGGTAAGGTTTTTCCACCCTTGAGCGTCACGCTGAGCTGGAGCGAAGGACGCTCAAGCCCGTAGTCAGCAAGGCGAGCCGGCGCTTCCTCGATGCGTCGTTCTTCTCCGGTTTCCAGGAGCGTGTGGAGCAGCGAGGCGACCTCTGAGCTGTCGGCTGTGGCCCGTACAGGCTCTGTCAGCCGCCACCCGCCTGCCTGGTCGGCAGACAGGTTGCCTTCACGCTGCAGCACGATCCGCCCTTCACCCCGTGTAATGACGATCTGCTCGACGTCCTTCTCCTCGGCCTGGAATAATCGGTCGGCATCCGAGCCGGATAGTGTACCCTTGGTCTCCAGGGCGTAGTAGGCCACGGCCAGAACCGCCAGAACCAATACGAGAAGGCCAAGCGATCGCCACCTCATCGTGACCGCCTCCGTCCGAGGACCACCGATGTTCCGGAGACCAGGAACAGACCGGGTATGACGACGACCAACATCCAAAAGACCATCCGTCCCTGCGTCGCGCTTAAGATGATAGGAGTGTTTTTTGCCTCCCTCGGTCGGATGGAGATCATCTCCTCCTCTTCGGCCAGCCAGCCGATGCTGTTCAGGAAAAGATCCCGGTTCCCCGAGAAATTCAGAAAGTTATTGCTGGCAAAGGCGGAGTTGCCGTACACCACCAACCTGGCCACCCCTGATTGCTTGTGCGTCTGCTCTTCGTTAGCCCCATGCGCTGTGGCTGTTTTCCTCGCCTCTGCTCCTGCTGCTGTCTGCTCGACCTGCACCGTGGCGATGGCTCCCACTGGGACCGGTCCCTGCCGATCCTGCCCTTTCTCAAAGCTAAGCTGGCCGCGATTCAACTCACCTTTGTCGGACTCCGCCCAGCTCCCAGGCCCCGTCTCCCCGAGCCTCTGGACGGTGATACCTTGCGGCGATTTTTCCGCGACGTCCACGGAGCGCGCGAAGGGAAAGAGAGAGGCGAGGGTGAAATTCTGGGTAATCGCATGCGGATAGTAGTTGGAGACCACGGGCATAAGATAATCGCCGCCCATGGTGCGAGCGTACTGATCTACAATCACATCGTCCCCGACCTTGATGCCGTATCGGCCCACAAACGCTTTGAGACTCGGCGCCGTATACGGATCAAGCTGGATAAGCAGCTTTCCGCCACGTCCGACAAACGCCTGCAGAGCCAGTAGCTCCGATTCAGCCGGATCACGCTTTGGCCCGCTGATGACCAGCATCGAGGCATCCTGCGGAACCTCTCGTTCCCGGAGCAGCAGCAGATCCTTGACCTGATAGTTGGCCTTCTCGATGGCCTCTTTGGCCTGCCGGTAGCCGTTCCGCGACCCGTCCTCCAGCTCGTTCTCTCCGTGCCCCTTCAGGAAATAGATCGTCCGATTCCCTTCGCGGAGCAGCTTGACTAGCCCATTCGTCAGGTGCTCCTCATCCACCTCAGCGATCTTTTCTTCCTTATCCTTGGTCTCTAAGATCGTGGTGCCGTAGGTGTTGATACCGTACCGCTTGGCCCTGCCGGGGTTCCTGTCAGGATCGACGACCTCAAAGCGGAACCGCTGCGAAAGGTCGGCGTACTGGCGCAGGAGGTCTTCGGCGGGCCGGCGCTCTGCCTGGTCCGCTCGGAAGAAAGCCGTGACCTGGATATCCGCGGCGAGTCCTCTCACCACCTTCTTGGTCTGATCGGCGAGACTGTGCCGCTTTCCTTGGGTCAGGTCGAACCGCGTGTTGTGCTTTGCCGAGATGACCTCCACCAGACCGATGATTCCCACCACCAGCATCGTCATGATGGCGACGTTCAGTCCGGTGATCGTGGAGCGCCGACTCAGCCAGACCATGATCCCGCCAAAGGAACGGTACACGCTGACGAGGATGAGGATCGCCCCGAGCAGGAGGATACTCCCCATCCACGCCTTCAGATCCGGACGGATGTTATAGGCAATCCCGCCCGCAACAAGGAGGGTGAGGCCGGCCGGTACGGCGAAGCGAGCGAGCTTTGCCATGGTTAGCCCCTCCACCGTTTCGATTCCAGAGAACGGAGTGTCAGAAAGAGGCAGAGGAACGTGAAGTTGAGGTAGAAGATCACGTCCCTGCTTTCAATGGTTCCCTTGGCGAAGCTGTCGTAATGGTTGATGATCGATAGATGCGCGAGGATAGGGCCCAATGTTGGCCCGGCCGCCTCGGTGGACCAGCCGATGACCCACAGCAACAGGAGAATGCCGAAGGCGCCGACGGCGGCGACGACCTGGTTTTCAGTAAGGGAGGAGGCCAGAATCCCGAGTCCCAGGAAGGCCATACCGAGGAGCAGCAGACCAAGGTAGCCGCTCAGGATAAGCCCCCATTCCAGCGTCGCGAAGGACCCCAGCATTGCGATGTCCAGCAGACTGATCCCGAGCATCGCCGAGTAGAGCGCGAACGCCGCCAGGAACTTACCCAACAGGAGTTCCCAGTCTCTGATCGGGTACGAGAAGAGCAGTTCGATGGTCCCCGTCTTCTTCTCTTCCGAAAACAGGCGCATGGTGGCCGCGGGCATGAGGAGCAGCATCGTGATGGCGATATCGCGAAAGAGCGGGCGAACAATCCACTCAGAGGCGTTCAGGCCTTGACCGAACGCGGGGTTCATAGTGGCCTGTAGGCTGTTGAGCGAGAAAAAGGCGAGGAGGCTATAGAAAAAGTAGCCCGATATCAGCGCGAAGATGGTCAGGACCACGTAGGCAATCGGCGACGCGAAGTAGGCGCGCCACTCTTTCTTGAAGATCGCCAGGACGTTCATGCCCGCACCTCCTGCGCCTCTTTGGTCACCAGGCGGACGAAGATCTCCTCCAAGCTCATATCGGCGGGGCGGAGTTCCAACAGTCCCCATCCGTGCTCGACGATTAGACGCGACACCTCGCGGCGCAGGTCACAATTCCGCTCCGACTCGACGACGAAGCTGTGGGTGGTCTCGCCTGCCTGTCCGGCAGACAGGTGCGCCTCATCCTCCGCCACGACCCGCAGTACACCCGGAAGATGTGTCAGGGCTACGCCGACCTGCTTCACCGGTCCCTCGACCCTGATGCGCAGTTTGGTGGAACGCTGAAGTCCGGCCGTAAGGTTCTCCGGAGTGTCAACCGCCACGATCTGGCCATTGTTGATGATAATCACCCGATGGCAGATCATGCTGACCTCGGGCAGGATATGGGTTGACAGGATGATCGTGCTTTGGCCGGCCAGCTCCTTGATGAGCTGCCTGATCTCGATGATCTGCTTCGGGTCGAGCCCGATGGTCGGCTCGTCCATAATCAACACCTCGGGGTCGTTGAGCAGCGCCTGGGCGATCCCGACCCGCTGCCTGTAGCCGCGCGAGAGCGCCCCGATCAGCGTCCGCCGTACCCCGGCCACCCCGCACTTATCCATGATCTCGCCGATCTTGTGCCGTCGGTTCCCACGCTCCACGCCTTTGACCTCAGCCACGAACTCCAGATAGTCAGTCACCTTCATGTCGGTATAGAGCGGTACGTTCTCCGGTAGATAGCCGATACGTCGCCGCACTTGAAAGGAATCGGCCAGAATGTCGAAGCCGGCGACGCGGGCCGTCCCACTGCTGGGCGGGAGACAACCGGTGAGGATTCGCATCGTCGTGGTCTTGCCGGCGCCGTTCGGCCCTAGAAACCCCACGATCTCCCCTTTATCGACCTTGAAGGACACATCGCGAATTGCTGTATGTTTATCGTAATGTTTCGTCAGTCTGTCCGCTTCGATCATTCTCTCTCCTGTCGCTTCCCTGCCGCCGTTCGGCAGCCTGAATCCCCTAAGACCATCGGACATTGTACACGATCCTGCTTGCTGCGCGCAACGTCGTCGAGACAACCAAGAGTAGCGCACGTTGCCCCGTGTTTGCGTATGTGCTAGCATTCATTGGCGCTTTTCAGATCGAGTAGTTCCATGAGCGGGTACTCCACGAGAGTGAGCCGTGGCCCATGGGTGTCCCTGCGGTCGCTCCGACATTGGCAGCGCGTTCTGCCGCATGAGGCGTGTGCCGCAGAAGACCGCTTGACGCCCACACTCTCGGTCAGCGGTATCCCAAGGAGGCTATCAATGACGAGGATCTTGGTCCTGTATTACAGCATGTATGGACATGTTGAGACATTGGCGAAGGCGGTAGCCGAGGGCGCTCGTTCCGTGGAGGGCGTTGAGGTCACCATCAAACGTGTGCCGGAGCTGATGCCTGAAGAGGTGGCGCGAAAAGCCGGCGCAAAACTGGATCAAGAAGCCTCCCTTGCGACGATTGATGAGTTGCCTCATTACGACGCGATTATCTTTGGTACCCCGACCCGTTTCGGGAACATGTGCTCACAGATGCGCAATTTCCTGGATCAAACGGGGAAACATTGGGTGAGCGGTGCGCTCGTCGGCAAGGTGGGCAGTGTCTTTACCTCCACCGCGACTCAGCACGGGGGACAGGAGACCACCATTACGTCGTTTCACAGCACGCTGTTGCATCAGGGGATGGTGATCGTCGGCGTGCCTTACTCATGCCAAGCCTTGCTCAACATGAATGAAATTACGGGCGGCACGCCATACGGCGCAAGTACGCTCGCCGGAGGAGATGGCCGTCGCCAGCCGTCGGAGAACGAATTGACCATCGCCAGATTTCAAGGCGAGCATGTTGCAAAAATTGCCAAAAAGCTGTCGGCCTGAAGAGTCTCTGGAAGCGCCTGACCACGCGGCGACCGAGATTGGCTGGCAAAGCCGGCAGCGTCTGTCGGCCGACTGATCTTGACCGGTTGGGGTAAGCGTGGGATATTGCAAATGAATTCGTCGTTGAGAAGTGGACCCGTCTTGGG
>DATMXF010000250.1:0-9706 GCA_035561835.1 Patescibacteria group bacterium | reverse complement strand
GCTCTGCCTCGGGTCGTTCATTGTCGCGGGCCTGATCGGGGCCATCCCCATTCTGGGCCTCCTGGCCTGGCCCTTTCTGACGTTTTATCTCTTGGTGGCAAGCGCCCGCCTTTTTGGGGCGATCTGCTCGGACGCCGGCTGAAATGAGCATCTACCTTGACCATAATGCGACTACCCCGATGCGGCCGGAGGTGCTGGACGCGATGAGGCCGTACTTCGATTCGCGTTTTGGCAATGCCAGTTCGAGCCATCGCCGGGGCAGGGAGGCAAGGCGAGCCCTGGAAGAAGCGCGCGAGGCGATTGCGTCAGCGTTGGGGGCGCGGGAGAAGGAGAGCATTGTCTTTGTGTCAGGGGGAACGGAGGCCGACAATCTGGCCGTCAAGGGCGCTGCCTGGGCTACCCGGGAACGGGGACGACACATTGTGACCTCGGCGGTAGAGCACCGAGCCGTGATCAGCGCCTGCCGTGCTCTGGAGACACAGGGGTTCGAGGTCACCTATGTACCGGTCGACGCAGACGGGCTGATCGATCCGGAATTGGTCAAGCAGAGCCTCCGGACCGATACAACGCTGATCTCCTTGATGCACGCCAACAACGAGACCGGGGTCATCTTTCCGATCGCCGAGATCGGACGGCTCGCGCGGGAGCGCGGGATCGCCTTTCACGCAGATGCCGTCCAGGCGTTCGGTCGTCTTCCGGTCGATGTCAAGGCCCAAGGAGTCGATTTGCTGACCATTTCTGGGCATAAGTTCTACGGGCCGAAGGGGATCGGGGTCTTGTATGTCCGCCCCGGGACAAAGATCGTCCCCCAAATGCATGGGGGGGAGCAGGAGCATGGCGTTAGGGCGGGGACGGAGAATGTGGCGGCGGCCGTCGGCATGGCCTGCGCGGCAAAGGTCGCCCTTCAATCCATGCCGACCGAAAACCCCCGCCTGAGGACGCTCCGAGATCGCCTTGAGGCGGGCATTCTCTGCCGAATCACCGGATCTCGACAGAATGGCGACCGGGATCAACGACTGTCGAATACCTGTAACATCTCGTTTCAAGGGGTTCGGGCGGATTCACTGATGGTTGCGCTGGATCTCGAGGGGGTCGAGGTCTCCGCAGGCTCCGCCTGCGCCTCCGGCTCGACGGAATCGTCGCAGGTGCTGCAGGCGATGGGCCGACGGCCTGAGATTGATGGCGGTGGGATCCGGTTTTCCTTGGGCGCCGGGACGACGGAGGCCGAGATCGAGCGCGTCCTTGAACTCTTGCCACCGCTGGTTGAGCGGGTCCGCGCTGCGAAAGTAGAGGGTATAGGGGTTAGGGTGTAGGGTAAGGGCAGAAAAGGAAGCTGTCAGCGATCAGTATCACTGATGTATCCCTCACCCGGCCATGAGCCTCATTCTTCTACCGTGAGAGGGGGCGGGGGTGAGGACAAGAAGCTGATAGCTGAGGGCTGACATCTGAACGCTAGTCTCGAAGCAAAATCCGTGAGTCGTAAGCCGAGAATCGTCGTGGCGATGAGCGGCGGGGTCGACAGCGCTGTCGCCGCCGCCCTGCTTCAAGAGCAAGGGTATGAGGTTGTCGGGATTAGCCTGAAGCTTTTGCCCAAGGGGGCGGGGGACGGCTCGGAGCGGGCCGATCGCTGTTGCTCCGTCAAGGATGCCGAGGATGCGAGACTCGTGGCCGCGCAACTCGGGATCCCCTATTACGTACTGAATTATGAGTCGCAGTTCCATCGCGAGATCATCCAGGAGTTTACGGCAGGCTATATAGGGGGCCTGACGCCCAATCCTTGCGTGCGTTGTAACGAGCTGGTAAAGTTCGGCTCTCTGCTCCGGCAGGCGGTGGGACTCGGGGCCGAGCGCTTGGCGACAGGACATTATGCGCGAGTCGAGCGGGAGCATGCGAGCGGCCGCTACCTGCTGCGCCGCGGAATCGACGACGAGAGAGACCAAAGCTACTTCCTGTACAGCTTGACCCAGGAGCAGCTTGCTAGAATCTGCTTTCCCGTTGGTCATATGACTAAGGACCAGGTCCGAGAACGGGCTGCCGCCTATGGTCTGCGGATCGCCGCTAAGGCCGATAGCCAGGACCTCTGCTTTGTCGGCTCCGACTACCGGACCTTTTTGCGGGAGCATTGCGGAGATCGGCTGAGGCCGGGCCCGATTACAGACCGGACCGGCCGAATTCTCGGGCAACACGCGGGCTTAGCGCTCTATACCGTTGGTCAGCGGAATGGCTTGGGGCTAGCGGGTGGACCCTTTTACGTGATTCGGCTTGACCCGCAGACCAACGCGGTCGTCGTGGGCAGACGGGATGAGCTGCTGCGACGCGAATTTGTGGCCGACCAGCTCAACCTCGTCGCGTGGGATCGCGCGATTACGGAACGTCCTGTTCTGGTAAAGGTTCGCTCCCGCCAGGCTGCGATGCCGGCGACAGTTTCCCCCTTCGGCGACGGTCGGATACGGGTCCGATGGCAGCAGGCCCAACCTGCTCCTGCACCGGGCCAGGCGGCCGTATTCTATGATGCGGCAGAACCCGACCTCCTTGTGGGTGGCGCCACCGTTGCGGCGGACCAGGAGACGCAGTAAGCGGTGGGCAAAAAAGGCTTGACAAATCTCAATCGGTAGGGCAAGCTTGAGCACGTTTTCACGATCTTCAAAGCTGCCAGGTCCGATCCAAGGGATCCGGCAGCGCTTTTTTGTCGGTGGCATGAACGAGCGGGAGCAGTTTGTCCGGGGCACGCTGGTGGGCGCGCTTGGCCTCGTTGCGGTTGGGTTCATCGGTTTTGGACTCTTCGCGATGTGGGACTGGGCGTTGGGCCTTGCCGCCGGTGCCGTCGTAAGCCTGTTCAGCTTCAGGCTTATTGTTCAAGCTGTGATCCGTCTGACGGAGCACCCTGCGCCGCGGTTGCGTGGGAAGCCTTACTGGTGGATCCGATCCCTTCTGAGGCTCCTCGGGGTCGCCATCATCGTCCTCCTCGTGATCGTCTACCTGCCCGTGAATCTGATCGGGATGGCGCTTGGTCTGCTTGCGGTTCAGCTTGGGATGGGCGGGTATTTCGTCGTTCGTTCGTCATTTTCGCACAGCAGTAATGCCGGGATGGAGGATTTGAAGTCATGACGAAGGATCGCATTCGACGTATCGCGGTGACGGCCTGCTTTGTCCTTGGCTTGGCGTTTCTCGTGGCCTTCCCTGCGTGGGCCGCGGAGGAGGCTCACGGAGCGGAGCAACCCGGGATCATCAACCTGAACAAAACGTTACTTATTCAGGCTGTCAACTTTCTCATTTTGATCGCTGTGCTGTACAAGTTCCTGTTCAATCCGCTTACTCAGTTTCTCGCGACGCGGGCCGATGGCATCAAGCGTTCCCTGGACGAGGCGAAGGCAGCCAGAGAGGCTGCGGCCCAAACCCAGAAGGAGTACGAGGCGCAGATTCTCGCTACTCGGCGGGAGGCGGCCGCAATGCGGGAGTCGGCGATCCGTGAGGTGGAGGAGGAGCGGCAGCGGCTGCTCAAGGTGTCGCGCGAGGATGCCGCCCGTCTTGTGACGGAGGCCAAGGCACAGATCGAGCAGGAGGTCAAAAGGGCGAAGGCCGAGCTTCGCGCGGAGGTGGTCGGTCTCTCGCTTGGGGTTGCAGAGCGCGTCATTGCCCGCAGCCTGACGACCGATGATCAACGCCGCCTGGCGGAGCAGGTAATGGCCGAGATTGGGAGCGGTCGGTGAGAGCCGGCGGCCTCGCCAGAAGGTACGCCAAGGCGCTGGCAGACGTTGCAGCCGAGCAACAAGTGTTGGAGGCGGTCGGATCTGACCTCCGCGCGGTTGTAGAGACGATGAAACGAACTCGCGAGGTGGCCACCTTCTTTGCGAGTCCCGCTGTCCCGCTGACCGATAAACGGCGCATCCTGCACACGATCGCACAAGGGGTGGGGGTGAAGCCGCTTACCGCTAACTTTCTGAATCTGATCCTGGAGAAACGGCGGCTCCCGCACCTCGGAGAGATGGCTCTCGCCTATGAGGAACTGACCGATGAGCGGATGGGTCGCGGAAAAGCCACAGTGACCTCAGCGATCCCGCTGTCCGAGCCGATCATTCACGGGCTCCAGGAGCGCCTGCGGGCGGCGACGGGAAAAGAGATCTATCTGGAGACTCAGGTCGACCCCTCCATCGTGGGCGGGTTTGTTGCGCAGATCGGCAGTACCATCTACGATGGGTCCGTACGGACACAACTGAAAAAGGTACGCGAGCACCTGCTGAAGAGCGAGTATCGCTGATACTGAAAGGGTAGCGGAATGGCGCAGATCAAAGCGGAAGAGATCACCGAAATTATCAAGCAGCAACTGGCCGGGTACGAGGCGCTTGTTGATGTCGCGGAGGTTGGCACCGTCATCGAGGCGGGCGACGGGATTGCTCGCATCTATGGCCTGGAAAAGGCCATGGCCGGCGAGCTCCTGGAGTTCCCGCACGACGTCTTCGGCATGGTGCTGAACCTTGAGGAGGACAACGTCGGCGCGGTCCTGCTGGGCGAGGCGGAAGCGATCAAAGAGGGTGATCTGGTCAAGCGGACGGGCCGGATCGCCTCCGTACCGGTGGGCGAGGCGCTGGTAGGCCGGGTGGTGAATGCCCTGGGTCAGCCGATCGACGGCAAGGGACCGATCGACGCCAAAGAGCTTCGGCCCATTGAGCGGTTGGCCCCAGGGGTGGTGGACCGCCGACCGGTCAAGGAGGCGCTTCAGACCGGCATCAAGGCCATTGATGCCATGATCCCGATCGGCCGGGGACAGCGCGAGTTGATCATCGGCGACCGGCAGACCGGCAAGACCGCCGTCGCTATTGACGCCATCATCAACCAAAAAGGCAAAGACGTCTTCTGTGTCTACGTGGCTGTCGGTCAGAAGCGGTCCACCGTCGCCCAGGTGGTCAAGACGCTGGAAGAGGCCGGGGCTATGGCCTACACGACGGTTGTCGCGGCCACCGCCTCGGAGGCGGCGCCGCTCCAGTATATCGCCCCCTACGCCGGCTGCGCGATAGGCGAGTATTTCCGCGATTCCGGTCGTCACGCCCTCTGCATCTACGACGACCTGTCCAAGCATGCCCAGGCCTACCGCCAACTCTCGCTGCTGCTGCGTCGGCCGCCAGGCCGAGAGGCCTATCCGGGCGACGTCTTCTACCTGCACTCGCGCCTTCTGGAGCGGGGGGCTAAGCTGAATGACGAACTGGGCGGGGGGTCGCTTACGGCGCTCCCAATCATCGAGACCCAGCTTGGCGACGTCTCGGCCTACATCCCGACCAACGTGATCTCGATCACCGACGGTCAGATCTATCTGGAAACTGATCTGTTCTTCGCCGGCATCCGGCCGGCCATCAACGTCGGTCTGTCGGTCTCCCGGGTCGGCGGCTCGGCCCAGATCAAGGCGATGCGGCAGGTAGCCGGCAAGCTTCGGCTAGACCTGGCGCAGTATCGGGAGATGGCCGCGTTCGCCCAATTTGGGAGCGAACTCGACAAGGCGACCCAGGCTCAGCTCAATCGGGGCGCGCGAATGGTCGAGGTGCTGAAACAAGGGCAGTATGTACCCCTTGAGGTCGAACGACAGATCCTCATCATCTATGCGGGAACGGCAGGCCACCTGGACGAGCTTCCGGTTGACACGGTCTTGCAATTTGAGGGGGTGTTGCACAAATCCGTCGAGGGGCGGTATCCGGGCATCTTTCACGAGATCAAGGAAAAGCGCGAACTCAGCGATGCCCTCCGCGCCCAGATGGATCAGGCGATTACCGAATGCAAGACCGAGTTTCTGGCCGCCCGAAAGGCGGCCTAAGAGCAGGGTTTAGGGTATAGGGGATAGGGTGCAAGGTAAAGGGGTAACCCAACCCCCGATACCCCTGGGGTAGCGATGGCGACATTACGCGATATTAAGCGGCGCATTACATCGGTCAAAAGCACGCAGCAGATCACCAAGGCGATGAAGCTGGTGGCGGCAGCCAAGCTGCGCCGGGCCCAGGAGCGTATCCTGGAGGCCCGCCCCTATGCCTTCAAGATGCAGGAGGTGCTGGCCAGCCTCGCCTTGAGAGCCGATCCTCAGTATCATCCGCTGCTCTGCCGACGCGAAACCGGCAAGAAGATTATCGTGGTCATCGCCGCCGACAAGGGGCTCTGTGGCGGGTTTAACAGCAATATCATGCGCCGGTCGCTGGAGGTGCTCCGCACAACACCTGGCGAGACTACCGTCACGCTGGTCGTGGTCGGGCGCAAGACGCGCGATTTCTATCGGCGCCGTCCCTATACGATCCGGTCGGAACAGATCGGCTTTTTCGATCGGCTGGCGTACGAGCATGCGGCCGCGTTGGGCCGCGACCTGGCGAATGCCTACGTGGCCGAGGAGGCGGACGAGATCCAGTTGGTCTATAATGAGTTTAAGTCGGTTGCGACGCAGCGGGTCGTGGTGGAGCGACTGCTGCCCATCGAGCCGTTGCAAGCTCCTGAGGAGCTAGCCGCCATCGACTTCATTTACGAGCCGTCGCCGCAGGTGATCCTGGAGGGGCTGCTGCCCAAACATGTTGAAGTGCAGGTGTACAGGGCGCTCATGGAATCGTTGGCCGGTGAGTACGGCGCCCGGATGACCGCCATGGATGCGGCGAGCAAGAACGCCTCAGAGATGATCGACCTGCTGACGTTGCAGTTCAACAAGGCGCGGCAGGAACGAATCACCAAGGAGCTGCTCGAGGTTGTCGGTGGGGCCGAGGCGTTGCGGGCGGCTAAGGGATAGAGACAGCCGCTTTTGCTGAGCGCTGAAGACTGATTTTCAACCAGGAGTGAGACGATGAATGCAGGGAAGATCATACAGGTCATCGGACCTGTCGTCGATGTCGAGTTTGACCCGGGCAAACTGCCGGCCATTCACAACGCCCTCGAGGTCAAGGCCCAGCAGACCAAGGATATCTTTTCCTACAGTGAACGGCTGATTGTGGAGGTGGCCCAACACCTGGGAGAGAGCCGTATCCGAGCCATCGCCCTATCCTCCACCGACGGGCTTGTCCGGGGGATGGAGGTCGTTGACACCGGCGCACCGATCACCATTCCCGTGGGCCGGGCTGCCCTCGGTCGGATCATGAACGTAATCGGGGAGCCGGTGGATAAGCAGGGGCCGATAGATGCCAAGACGCACTACCCGATCCACCGCCCCGCCCCAGCCTTCGACGAACAGGCGACCAAGGTCGAGATCCTGGAGACCGGCATCAAGGTCATCGATCTGCTGGAACCGTATACCAAGGGCGGCAAGACCGGCCTCTTCGGCGGCGCCGGGGTCGGCAAGACCGTCGTCATTATGGAGCTGATCCGCAACATCGCCATGGAGCATGGCGGCCTCTCGGTCTTCGCGGGGGTGGGCGAGCGGACCCGCGAGGGAAACGATCTGTGGCTGGAGATGAAGGAGTCCGGGGTTATTGAGAAGACCGCCTTAATCTATGGCCAGATGACCGAGCCGCCAGGGTCGCGGCTGCGAGTGGCGCTGACCGGGCTGACCGTTGCCGAATACTTCAGGGACGAGGAGAAACAGGACGTCCTGCTGTTCGTCGACAACATCTTCCGTTTTACGCAGGCCGGCTCAGAGGTTTCGGCGCTGCTCGGCCGGATGCCCTCGGCTGTCGGCTACCAACCGACGCTGGGGACGGAGATGGGCGAGTTGCAGGAGCGGATCACCTCGACCAAGACCGGCTCCATTACCTCGGTCCAGGCCATCTACGTACCGGCCGACGACATCACCGACCCGGCCCCGGCTGCGGCCTTTGCCCACCTGGACGCGACGACGGTCCTTTCCCGGCAGCTTACCGAGCTGGGGATCTATCCTGCGGTCGATCCGCTGGCCTCCACCTCCCGCATCCTCGACCCCCGTATCGTGGGCGAAGAACACTACGCTGTGGCCAGGTCGATCCAGAAGATCCTGCAGCGCTACAAGGACCTCCAGGACATCATTGCCATCCTGGGGATGGACGAGCTGTCCGAAGAGGATAAGTTGGTGGTGGCGCGCGCGAGAAAGGTCCAGCGATTCCTCTCTCAACCCTTCTTCGTGGCGGAGCAGTTCACGGGCCAGCCTGGCCGCTACGTCAAGCTGAAGGACTCCATCCAGGGATTCAAGGAGCTGATTGAGGGGAAGGCGGACGATCTGCCGGAGCAGGCCTTCTATATGGTCGGGACCCTCGACGAGGCCCGGGAGAAGGCCGAAAAGCTCGCAGGGCACAAGTAAGTCTATTCAGTCGTTCGGTCTGTTCGGTCGCTTCGGTCAGAGACTAAATAGACCGAATAGACTGTTCTATTGAGCCTATCGCACAGGGTGCTGTAACATTATGGCAGAGCAACGCAGTCAAACGTTCATGCTCGAGGTGGTGACGCCTCAGCGGTTGATCGTCAGCGAAGAGGTCGAGGAACTGGTGGCCCCTGGCCAGGAGGGGTATTTCGGCGTCTGGCCCGGCCACACCCCGTTTATGACGACGCTGAAGATCGGGGAGCTGTCCTATACGCGGGGGCGGAAGGAGCGGTTCCTGGCCGTCAACTGGGGGTATGCCGAGGTTCGCCCCGACAAGGTAATCATCCTGGTGGAGTCGGCGGAGCGACCGGAGGAGATCGACCTGGCCAGGGCCGAACAGGCCAAGGTGCGGGCTGAAGAGCGGTTGCGCCAGTTTGGGGATGAAACCGTCGATCATGCCAGGGCCCAGGCCGCCCTTGAGCGGGCACTTGCCAGAATGGCTGTGGCCGCCAGGGGAAGACAATCGTAAGAGGAACGGCATGATTATTGTCATGAAAACGGGTGCCCACGAGAGCCAGATCCAAGACGTCATTCGGCGGATCGAGGCGCTCGGATACCAGGCCCATATCATTCAGGGGACGCAGCGGACGGTCATCGGGGCCGTGGGGGATGAGCGTGGCAAGGATCGTCTGCAGTCGCTGGAGGTAATGCCTGGAGTGGAGACCGTGGTCCCGATCCTGCAACCGTTCAAGCTGGCCAGCCGAGAGGTGAAGGGCGGTAAGAGTATCATCAAGGTGGGTGACCTGGAGATCGGCGGACAGGCGGTGGTAGTCATGGCCGGTCCCTGCTCGGTCGAAAGCGAGGCACAAATGCTGCTGACCGCCCAGGCGGTCAAAGCGGCTGGAGCGAAGGTGCTTCGTGGAGGAGCCTTCAAGCCGCGCACCTCGCCCTACGCCTTTCAAGGCTTGGCAGAGGAGGGGCTCAAGTACCTGGATGCCGCGAGGGCGGCAACCGGCCTGAAGATCGTGACCGAGGTCGTGAACCCGATGGATGTGGAGTTGGTAGCGGCGTATACCGACATCCTGCAGGTCGGCGCCAGGAACGTCCAGAACTTCGCCCTGTTGAAGCGGGTCGGTGAGGTCGGCAAGCCGGTCCTGCTCAAGCGGGGGATGGCGACCACGATCAAGGAGTTCCTGATGGCGGCCGAATACATCCTGTCGGAGGGGAACTACGACGTGATCCTCTGCGAGCGAGGGATTCGGACCTTCGAGACCAGCACCCGCTTCACCTTGGATTTGAGTGCGATTCCGGTGCTCAGCAAGCTGACCCACCTGCCGCTGTTTGTAGACCCCAGTCACGGCACCGGCCAATGGGATTACGTGGCGCCGATGGCGAAGGCCGCGGTCGCCTGCGGGGCCGACGGGCTCATCATCGAGGTCCATCCGAACCCTGCGGAAGCCCAGTCGGATGGCCTGCAGT
>DATMXF010000249.1:0-2148 GCA_035561835.1 Patescibacteria group bacterium | reverse complement strand
AGCGCAGAACGGCGGAAGTTAGTCGGTCGTCTCGGGGCCGAAGTGATTCTGACCCCGGCCATCGAGGGGATGAGCGGCGCGGTCTACGCGGCAGAATCGCTGGTGGCGCAACATCCCGGTTACTTCATGCCGCAACAGTTTCTGAATCCGGCCAACCCGGCGGCTCATCGTCTTACGACGGCGCAAGAGATTCTGAAAGCGACTGATGGCCAGGTCGATGTCTTTGTGGCCGGTGTCGGGACCGGTGGGACGATTACCGGAGTGGGTGAGGTGCTCAAAAGGGAAGTTCCTGGCGTTCAGGTGATTGCGGTGGAGCCGGCCAGATCCCCCGTATTACAGGGAGGCAGGGCGAGGCCGCATGGCATTCAGGGGATCGGCGCGAGCTTCGTCCCCGGTGTGCTGAACATGCAAGTCGTTGATGAAATTGTTGCGGTAGAGGACGAGGACGCCTATCGGATGGCCTCTCGTCTGGGTAAAGAGGAGGGTCTGCTGGTGGGGATCTCAGCCGGGGCCAATGTCTTTGCCTCAGTAGTGGTCGCCCAACGGCTTGATAGCAAAAAGGTTGTGGTCACAATCCTCCCCGACACGGGAGAGCGATATTTATCGGTTCCACTGTAACCTGTAAGGGGGCAAAACGAATGAATGCCTGCCGTGATATGAAGATCTCTCAACCGCGCTCATCAGCGAACAGCGACCGCAGTGTGGCGATCCGCGTCTATATCCCAACTCCGTATCGAGGACTGACTGACAATCAGCCTCGTGTCGAAGGGCGAGGCGATAATCTGGTAGAGCTTCTGGAGGATTTGGACCGACGCTTTCCGGGGATTCATGGGCGTGTGTTCGATCAGATGGGCGAACTCCACCGTCACCTCAATGTCTATGTCAACAATGTGGCGGTAGAGGAGTTAGGCGGGAAGCGGACCGCGCTCAAGGATGGAGACGAGGTGGCGTTGATCCCGGCCATGGCGGGAGGCGCCGGACCGTTCAATGAGGAGCAGATCCGGCGTTACAGTCGCCATATCATCCTTCCAGAGGTGGGCGGGAAAGGGCAGCGCAAACTGTTGAACAGTTCGGCTTTGCTTGTGGGCGCGGGCGGTCTGGGATCTCCTGCAGCCCTCTACCTGGCGGCTGCCGGTGTGGGTCGCCTCGGCATCATCGACGCCGATGTGGTGGACTTGAGTAACCTGCAGCGTCAGATTCTTCACCACGTGGATGATGTGGGGCGGCCGAAGGTGATCTCAGCGGTCGAGGCGATCGGTCAGATCAATCCCGATGTAAAGGTGGAGCCGTTTCAAGCGGTCCTCTCCTCGGAGAACGCGAAGGAGGTTATCAGTCAGTACGATCTGGTGGTAAACGGCTGCGATAATTTTCCGACGCGATACCTGGTGAACGACGCCTGCGTGCTGCTCAAGAAACCACTCGTAGACGGGAGTATCTTTAAGTTTGAAGGGCAGGTGACGGTTTTTCTCCCCGGTCAAGGCTGCTATCGCTGTCTGTACCCCGCCCCTCCGCCCCCAGGGCTTGTGCCGAGCTGCCAGGAGGCCGGTGTGCTGGGTGTGCTGTGCGGCATTGTCGGCAGCTTGCAGGCGATTGAGGCGATCAAGCTGCTGCTCGGGATCGGCGACTCGCTGGCCGGTCGGTTGCTCTTCTTCGATTCGTTGGGAATGGAGTTCAGGCAGGTCAAGGTGCGGCGCGACTCGCACTGTCCGGTGTGTGGAGACGATCCGACCATCACCGATCTGATCGATTATCACGAATTCTGTGGAGTGCCGGGCGGTGGTCACTGAGGTTGCGAACGGCGCAGCCATGGTCCGGATGATGGGCCTTGGTCTCGTTGTAGGGGTCGCCTTCGGATACGCCCTGCAGCGCGGTCGCTTCTGCATGAACTCGACGTTTCGCGACATCCTGTTGGCGCGGGATCTCACCCTGCTGCGGGCCTACCTGCTGGCGCTGTTGATCCAGATGGTCGGGGTGAGAGCGATGGCGACATTCGGTCTGTTCGGTTTAGGTATCACGCCCTTTTTCTGGATGGCGACACTGTTCGGCGGATTTGTCTTTGGTCTTGGTATGGCGTTGTCCGGCGGGTGCGCGAGCGGGAGCACCTACCGGTCAGGCGAGGGGATGGTAGGCTCCATTATCGCGCTGCTC
>DATMXF010000248.1:0-16183 GCA_035561835.1 Patescibacteria group bacterium | reverse complement strand
GAGACGGTGAGCGAAACGTTTGCCTTTGTGCGAGGCGTCGGGAAGCCGGTCCTGCCGATAGGCTTTTTTGCCAACGTCATCGATCTCGGTCACGGGATTGGGCTTGCGCTCTCGACCGACGGCGTAGGCACAAAGCTCATGGTCGCGCAGATGATGCAGAAGTACGACACGGTCGGGATCGACTGCATGGCCATGAATGTGAACGATGTGCTCTGCGTGGGCGCGCGCCCGACGACGTTTCTGGATTATATCGCGGTGCAACAGGCGAACCCTGACCTCATCGACCAGCTTATGCAGGGGCTGAAGGAAGGGGCGCGCCGCGCAGGGGTCGCCATCTGCGGTGGAGAGATCGCCCAGGTCAGGGAGATGCTCGCGTCTGAGCGGGAGGGGTGGGGCTGCGATCTGGTCGGGATGTGTGTCGGACATGTCCCGCTGGACAAGGTGATCGTTGGCAGGTCCGTGACTCCCGGTGATGTCATCATTGGAATTCAAAGCAGCGGGATCCATAGTAATGGCCTGACGCTGGCCCGGCGGGTCCTGTTCGCGCAGAACAAGTATACCGTGGACACCAAGTTCGAAGAGCTTGGGCGAACACTTGGGGAAGAGTTGCTGGAGCCGACCATCATCTATGTGCCGGAAGTGGTCGAAGCGCTTGAGCGACCGCTGGCCATCAAGGGGCTTGCCCATATCACGAGCGATGGGTTGCTGAACCTCCTCCGACTGGACACCGTATCTCATCCAGTGGGGTATGAGATCGATCAACTCCCGCCGATCCCTCCGATCTTCTCCCTGATCCAGCAATCTGGGCAGATCCCCGATCATGAGATGTTTCAGGTCTTCAATATGGGGATCGGGTTCTGTATTGTCATCGCTGAGGAAGACGCGGAGTCCTTTGTGGAGATCGTGAAGCATCATGGCCGGGAAGCCATGCAGATCGGCCGTGTAGTGTGCGATCCGGAGCACAAAGTCGTCATTCGACCACGCGGTCTGGTCGGCCAGGGTAATCAATTCGTGAAGGTGCAGTCAACGATGTGAGGAGTGGTCTTCTTGTGCCCGAGGACTGAGTCGGTCAAGGTCCAGTACAGCTGTGAGCTTTCCGGATTGAAAGCGTAAACGGCTCGTGATAAGATTGGGTTGTCTTTGATAGCGAAAGGGATGGCTCAATGGGACGGGGATCTGGATCGACAGCTCCGACCGTGGCTCTCGTCGCGGCTATCAGCCTGTTGTGGGTCTATCCGTTTTGTCTTTTCCACCAGGCCAGCACTGTTGCGTACCACCGCGTTACCTCGCCTGACTTCGACCATAGCTCGTCCCCTCCCGCCATCTGCGATGCTCACCTCTTTCATGCCGCAGTAACCGGCCAAGAGACGGGTGCTGACGCAAAGATCGGTCTCAGCCTCCAAAGTGTTCCTCCGTCAACAATGCTCTGTAAACAGTTCCGGGTCGTCAGACACCTTGAGCTGAGTGGCGCCTCGCTGCCCGATTTCCGACTCGCCTCGCTTTCCTCCTCCAACAGGCTGCATATACTGTATGCGGTCTACCAGATTTAATGTCGGTGCACGCCTGATCTCTCCCAGGCATCTCCTCGACCGTATGGATGGCTTTCTGCTCGTCGATTACCCGGCGAGGGGATCCGCCTTCCAGTTTCCTTCATCTCATTGCCAGTGAGTAGTCTATGGTACAGGTAAGGCAACTTGTGAGCGTGACAGTGCTGGCGATTGCCGTCGCGGCAGGCGGCTGCGGCAAGCCAGAGACTGCGCCCGCGCCGCGCCAGACGGGTCAGGCAGCACATCCTCCTGGTCCGGAAGAACATCGGCATGAGCAGGCGCCACACGACGGAGAGCGCAGGGAGACGGTCGGCCCGGACGAGCCGTCAATCGGTGTCCGACTGACTCCGGAAGAGCGCGAGAACATCGGCCTCAGGACCGAGGTTGCACAGCTTCGTCCGGTTGAGGATGTCCGCAAGCTCAACGGGATTGTCAAGCCGCATCCCGATCGGGTGGCGCAGGTGACCAGCCGCGTGCCAGGCACTGTGATGGCGTTCCACTTTTCGGTTGGCGCCAAAGTAAAAAAGGGGGAAGACCTTCTGCATATCCAGAGCGCGGAGCTGGAGCGGGCGGAACTGAGTCTGATTCAGGCGGAGAACAAGCTTGCGCTGACGAAGGTCGATCTGAAGCGAGTGCAGCAACTCGTTGAACGAGGGATTTTGGCCAGAAAGGAGTTGCTGACTCTCGAAAATCAGCATCGGGAGGGCCTGAATGAGATCGAGAGTCTCACGCGCCAACTGATCTTTCTCGGCCTGCCCCAGGAGGCGATTGCACGGATTCGTGAAGAACAGATGGTTGCCACGCTTCATCTACCGGCCCCCATCAGTGGGACGATCGTCGAGCGCAATGTCGTGATTGGTCAGGCGATTGAGCCTAATGTCGCCTTGATGAGGATCATCGATACCTCCACCATGATTGTTGAGGGGGAGGCATTCGAGGACATCCTGCCGGTGCTGCGACTCGTACAGAAGGTCCGGGTGGTTATCGCTGCGTATCCGGATGAGATCTTCGAGGGGAAGATCAGTTTTATCAGTCCGACGGTTAACCCGACAAAGCGGACCATTCCGGTGTGGGCAGAGGTCATCAATCGCCGGGGGTTGTTGAAACAGGATCTCTTTGCTCAAGTCTACGTCATTGTGGGCGAGCAGCGGAGGAGCCTCACCATCCCGATTGAGGCGCTCATCAGTGCGGAGGGGGTGGAGTTTACCTTTGTTGAACGGGATGGCGTGTATCTCCGTGCAGACCTTGGACTGGGAACCCGGAATGACCGCTTTGTCGAGGTGAAAAGCGGCCTTTCCCCTGGCGATCGGGTTATCACGGACGGCAGCCGCCAGCTCTACGCGAAGTGGCTCGCCGCAAAGGGCGGCGGACCGGCACTGGGCGGCCACACGCATTAATGCGCGAGGGGGCGGGTGTAGGGTGTAACGGTTACACAGATTTTTCCTGTTTTACCCTATACCCTATCCCCCACACCCTACACCCTGCTTTGGAGGGGCGATGTTTGCCTGGATCATTGAACGATCACTGAGAAATCGCGTTCTCGTGGTGGTTGCCTTTGTGGTCCTGCTGATTGTCGGCCTGTTCACGATACGCCGGATCACGCTCGACGTCTTCCCCGAGTTTGCCCCGCCCCAGGTCGTCATTCAGACAGAGGCCCCCAGCCTGCCGCCCCAGGACGTTGAGTTCCTCATCACCTTCCCGATCGAGTCCGCAATTAACGGGACTCCGGGGGTGGAGGTGATCCGGTCCAAATCGACCGCCGGGCTGTCAAGTGTCGTCGTTGTCTTCGAGTGGGGGACCAACATCTATGCGGCCCGCCAACTCGTGAGCGAACGCCTCCAGGTGGTCAAGGATCGGCTCCCACCGGGAACCAAGAGTCCCAGGATGCTCCCGATCACCTCGGCGGTGGCCTGGCTGGTCAAATACGCGCTCACAAGCGATAGTGTCTCCCTGATGGACCTTCGGACGATCTCGGACTGGGATATCCGCAATCGGCTGCTGGCGATCCCCGGCGTGGCCTCAGTGGTCTCCATCGGCGGCGAGGTGAAGCAGTATCAAGTGCTGCTGTCTTCGGATAAGCTGTTTCAATACAACGTGACCGTCCCGGAGGTCCTGGATACCGTCAAGAAGGCGAATGTTAGCATCGCCGGAGGCTTCCTGGTGACACCCGGCCAGGAGTACGTCATCACCGGGGCCGGTCGGATCTCGTCGCTTCAAGATCTCCAGCAGACCAAGGTGGCGGAGCGAGGCGGGACCCCGATCCGGCTGGATCAGGTGGCGACGGTCCGCTTCGGTCCGGAGTTCAAGCGGGGAGACGCATCGTGGGAGGGCGAGCCCGCCGTGATCGGGACGGTCTCGAAGCTCTTTGGGGCGGATACCTTGACGGTCACGTACCAGGTGGAGCAGACGCTGAAGGAGATCCGCAAGACGCTCCCGCCGGGGGTCGAGCTGAATATGCAGGTCTTCCGCCAGGCGAGCTTCATCGAGTCCTCCATCAGGAACCTTCGTGAGGCGCTCCTGGAGGGCGCGGTGGTGGTGAGTCTCGTCGTTATCTTCTTCCTCTTCAATGTCCGGGCGTCCCTCATCACCTTGACGGCGCTGCCAATCTCACTGATCTCCGGTGTGCTGCTGCTCAAGGCGCTCGGGATCGGCATCAACGCCATGACCCTGGGTGGGCTGGCTATCGCCATCGGCGATGTCGTGGACGACTCGATCGTGGACGTCGAAAATATCATCCGCCGGCTCAGGCTCAATCAGGAGAAGGCCCGCCCCGATCCCCCCCTGAGGGTGATTTACGAGGCGTCAATAGAGATCCGGCACGCCATAATCCATGCCACCTGGATCGTCCTGATCGTCTTTATGCCGATCTTCCTGCTGGGCGGGGTGGAGGGGCGGATCTTCACCCCGCTCGGCCTCGCGTACATCTTAGCGATCCTTGCCTCCCTCCTGGTCGCGGTGACGCTAGTCCCGGCCCTAGCCGCCATGTTCCTGATCCGCCGTGGGGAAGCTCAACCAGAACAGGAGAGCCTGACGGTCCGGGGCATGAAGCGGGCCTATGAGGCGCTCCTGCGCCGGACCCTCCGGCATCCACGATGGGTAATGGCGATCTGCGTGCTTCTCATAGCCGGGAGCCTGGCTGTTGTCCCTTTCTTCGGTCGCTCCTTCCTTCCTGAGTTCCGCGAGGGAAACTTCATCCTGTCGGTGACGATGCTGCCGGGGATCTCGCTCCCGGAATCGATGCGCGTGGGGGAGCGCATCGTCCGGCTGCTGAAGCGGCATCCCGAGGTCATCTCCGTCGCCCAGCGAGCGGGTCGGACGGAGTTGGATGAGGAAGCGCTGCCGCCGAATGTCAGCGAATTCGACATTGCTCTTCGATATGGCACGCGGGAGCCGGATGTGCTGCTGCGCGCTATTCGGCAGGATCTGGAAAAAGTCCCTGGTGTGGCTACCGTCCTTGGGCAGTTCATCTCGCACCGGCTGGACGAGGTCCTCTCCGGCATCCGGGCCCAGATTGCCATCAAGCTCTACGGGCCAGACCTGGCCGTGCTGCGGGCAAAGGGACAACAGGTGGAGCAGATCATGCGGGGCATCAGGGGAATCACAGATCTGCTCCTCGAGCCCCTCATCAATGTTCCGGGGGTTCGCATCGCGGTCGATCGGGAGGAAGCCTCCCGTCTCGGCCTGGACGTGGGCGACATCCTGGAGACGACCGAAGTGGCCTTCGGCGGGACGGCGGTCTCTCGCGTCGTGGAAGGGCAGCGGGCCTTTGACCTCTTCATCTGGTTCGACGAGACCTCTCGCAAAGACCGCGCCTCTATGCGAAACCTCTTGATCGATGCGCCAGAGGAGCGAAAGATCCCGCTCCGGATGGTGGCGGACCTGCAGATCGTGGACAGCCCCTTCATGATCAATCGGGAGCGGTTGCAGCGGCGGATCGTTGTGCAGGCGAACGTGGCAGATCGGGACCTCATCAGCGTGATCTATGAGGTCCAAAGCAGGATCGCCAAAGAGGTTCAGCTTCCCGCAGGCTACTTCATCGAGTACGGTGGGCAGTTTGAAAGTGAGCGGGAGGCGACGAGGGTCCTGATGGTGTATGGTGGGCTTGCGGTGGTCGGGATTTTCCTCATGCTGTACAAAGCCTTCAATTCGTCCCGGGCCGCCCTCCTCGTCATGGCCAATCTGCCCCTTGCCCTGATCGGCGGCGTGGTGGCGATCCTTCTCACGGGGATGGTCATGAGCGTTCCCTCGCTGATCGGGTTCATCAGTGTCTTTGGGATCGCGGCCAGAAATGGGATCATCCTCGTCAGCCACTACCGGCAGCTTCGGGCTGAAGGCGTCTCGAAGGAGGAAGCCATTATCCAGGGGTCGAAGGATCGGTTGGCGCCGATCCTGATGACGGCCGCCGGGGCCGCGTTGGGCCTGCTCCCCCTCCTCTTCGGCGAGGCGACCGGGAAAGAGCTGGAGCGGCCACTGGCGCAGGTCATCCTGGGAGGCGTCTTCACCTCGACCCTCCTGAATATGATCGTGGTGCCGACCCTGTTCATGCGGTTCGGCTGGGAGCGGGAGGAACGCTTCCAGGAGCAGTTGGCCATGGAGCGCGGCGATCTGTTTCGACCGGGTCCCACACCTTCGGATATTCCGACAGTGAGCCCAAAGAGAACCATGCCATGACATTTAGGGGCAGCCCTCTCCCCTATATCTTGGGGAGGGGATGGAGTAGTGCGATGAACAGATCAGTACGATGGTCTGTCCTGCTGACAGCCGGTTTGCTGTTCTTTGCGGACACCACGGTTTGGGGCCATGCCTTCCCTGACCACTCAGAGCCCCGGGTGGGGTGGGCGCTGCTGACGCCGCCTCCGCGCGTGAGACTGTGGTTCGACGGAATGCTGGAGCCGGCCTTCAGCACGATCGCGGTGATGAATGCACACGACCAGCAGGTTGACAATAGAGACGGTGGAGTGAACCCCGCCGACCATACTGTCTTGGAGGCTTCCCTTCCGCCCCTGCCCCCAGGACGATACCGGATCGTGTGGAGCGTTGTCGATCACGACGGCCACCCCACCGAAGGCGATCTCTCGTTCAGCATCGGTCCAGGCTCTTACGATCGGCCACGGGCTGCCAGTACGCCTGCTACGCTTCCGCAGCTCTTCATCCGTTGGCTCAACTTTATCGGTCTCTCGATGCTGATCGGCACACTGGCCTTTCACTTGCTCATCGTTCGGTCGGTTGCGCTCCCGCGTCCGGGACTCGAAAGGGTTGGGCAACCGTTTCAGCGACTGGCGCTGAGTTCGATCGTGCTGGTGGCGCTGGCGAACGTTTGCGACCTGATCCTGAGGACGCAGATGATGAGCGGCGGGCGCCTTGCCGAGATCAATACTACCCTCCCGGTCGTACTTCTACAGACCCACTTTGGCGCTGTCTGGCTCGTCCGGATCGGCCTTATTGGGCTCTTGACTCTCGTCTGGGGGCTCAGGCGGACGACCGCGCCGCAGGGCCAGCGGGCCATCATGCTCTCCCTTTCTGTGACCGTGCTCATCGCGTTGACGATGAGTCTGTCCGGACATGCCGCGCACTGGGGAGACCTGACGATGCCTGTGCTCATCGACTGGATCCACCTGGTTGCGGTCTCCATTTGGACCGGCGGCCTCTTCACGTTAGGATTCCTGTTCCAGCGTTTCGTTGCTCCTCATAGTACGGAGGAGGTAGCGCGTGGACTCGCAGCGGTCGGCCGCCCTTTCTCGAGAATGGCGGCCTACTGCGTATTTACCCTGGTTGTGGCGGGATTCTTCAACGCGTGGTTGCAGATAGGGTCGCTGCAGCCCCTCGTCACGACCTCCTATGGGTTGACCCTTCTCGCCAAGATCTTTCTGGTGGGGCTCGTATTGGGTCTGGCTGCCGTGAACCGGTATTACTTCTTGCCTCTCATCCGAGACCCTGCTGAAGCACGTAACCGAGTACTGGTGAAAACGATCGGCCGCCTTGGCGGAGTCCGACTGGTAGGGGCCGGGCACGACCAGGAAGCAAGGATTCGCGGTCGCCTACGCCAGTTCATGCGGCTGGAGTGGCTCCTTGTCGTCGCTGCCCTGGCGCTTGCGGCGCTTCTGACCCATCTCCCTCCGGCTCGCCACATCCT
Organism: Patescibacteria group bacterium; assembly: GCA_035561835.1. Lineage (GTDB taxonomy): Bacteria > Methylomirabilota > Methylomirabilia > Methylomirabilales > Methylomirabilaceae > Methylomirabilis. Next base: position 8,503 of record DATMXF010000248.1, on the reverse strand, counting down.
CGCTCATCAGCATCTTGAGCAGCACGCCCTTCGGTAGTCGGAGTACTCATGTCCATGGCGTTCCAGACGGTTTGCACAAGTCGATCGCAGCTATGGGCGAAGGCCAGGGTCGTGAGGTAATGCACCACTTGGGTTTACGTCCAACGCAAACCGTATACTGTAAGAGGGAACGTAGAGGCGCCCATTATCCATAATCTGCCTCGCCGATCAGAGCAGACCCTGGAATATCAGCAAGTTAGCCAGTTGAACTGTGAAGCATTTCTAGGCTGGCATGGCGATTGCTCTTTCCCATCCCATGTCGTGTCTTGACCTGATTGGCGCACTAGCGTGAGTGTGCAGCATGGTAAGATAGAATTGGCTGGTGAATACCATGTCTATTCCAGTTCCCACGCTACGAGGTGTTTTGTGCTTGACAGGGATGAGAGGTAACCTCACTACTGTCCCAACGTTGAATCGGTTAACGTTGGGACAGTAGTGGAGAAACATCTCGGTCGATTGGCAAGAACTTTTCGATCTAAGGGTCGTCGACCAGCCTATGAGATGTCTTATATTACGGTGAGACCCAGGACCAGAAAGTCGTCGTCGAATGTCAGGCAGGGGATTGACGCGAGCCGCTCTTTCACAACTACTGCCGAGATAGCGTCACACAGCGAAATCTTTCGGTCTTGGCTGATCCTGCTGAACAGGATCAGGGCCTTTCTCCGTTCGTCGTCATCTATGTAGACAAGGTTCAGTGTTGGTAAGACCCGCCGCAGAAAAGTCTGTGCGCCAAGGTAGCTGTACCGGTACCGCAACAGGGTGACGGTCTCGACCACGACCTCCCATGTTGTCGCGACCCCGATTCTCTGTTGCTGAATGCTGTGAGCAAGATCGCGGGCACGGCCATGATCTCGATCACGCCGGTCCAGGGCCGCATAAAAGAAGGAGGTATCAGCGAAAACCGTGCGTGTCCCCTCTGGAATACTCATTTCCCCTTGCGGCGATGCAGATAGACATCATGGCTTCTGGCAACAGAATGTCGCGCGGCTCCAGTGATATCGGGTTGATCCATCTCCTCGACTGCCTGCAGGAGCGCGTTCCCGGTTCCAAGGCGTTGCCCTCTTGCCTTGGGAGCACTGAGTTCACCGAAGACAATATCGTTCACCGTGATCTCATAGACGGCCTGGGGATTTTCCTGTAATGCCTTCAGCAGTCCGGATAAATGCTTCCTCGCCTCACTGATTGGAATCTTCACAGCCATGCCTTTTCCTCCACGTTGAAGTACAAGTTATAACATATTGTAATAAGATGATCTACCTGATGTCAAGGGAATCATAAGTGCAGGCTGGGACACGAATGCGGGGGCCGGTGACTTGATGGATTCCCGCTTTCGCGAGTATGACGTCTGTTGTTGCGACTGAAGCGGGCTCCGACTGTCAGACCGTGCAGTGGTCCATCCTACGGGTGCAGCACAAGGGTCGGTTAAGCTCCTGAATCCTTCGTGACTTGAGCTGTGTTCCAGCGAGGGCTCCATCCAGGATCTCCCAAGCGTCGCTTGCAGCACCTTAAATGTCGGCCCTACCCCCTTGGCCTAGTGCGGTGATCGCGGTTCGGGGGGGACACCAGCTTTGACTGATGACACAGATTATGATAGGTTGTGCATGTTTACCCTATCGGTGGGCAGGAGCCCGGCCTTTAATGCATTATTGTCTACGTTGGGTTCCCCACACCTCTGTATCGAAACGAAGGAGGAACGCGATGAGAACCAGCAGCGGAACTGCTCGACAGCTCCTTGCGCTTATCGTAATTAGCGGAGGGGTGGTGCTGTGGGGGTGCTCAGGGATCCATCTCAGGTCGGAATCCTACGATTGGGTGACCGGGGAGCGGACTGCGCCCGCTTCGGTGATGGCAGCCAAAGCTGCCGTGGCCGAGGCTCAAGCCGCTGGCGCGGCGAACCTTAGCGCAGCTCGATACTCGATGGCTAAAGCTAGGGCGTACATCCTCCTTGCTGAAGATGAGCTATCGGATCGCGACTTAGCGGCGGCGGAGACAGCGGCTGAGATTGCCAGGCAGGCCGCAGAGGACGCGAAGGCGATTGCGCAGCGAGGACAGTAAGCTGATAGCTGATAGCTACAGGCTGACAGCTGCCTCAAAGGGAGGGAGTTCGAAGATGAACGGGAGTCCGAAGAGGGGCTGGGCAACCCGGGTTGCGCTACTCACGGCATCGGTGGCTTTGATGATTGCAGGGTGTGCGACCACTGCGTCGTATCGCCCTGAGATCGACAGCATGAAGACCGCTCTTGCTGAGGCAAAGGCGACAGGCGCCGAGATGCGCGCGCCGGAGGAATACGCGGCCGCAGAAGCCTGTCTGGATTGGATGACTCACGAGGCGACTGAGTTCAATCCGTTTGCAGATCCTGACGCTCGCATACGGGGCAAGTGTCAGCCCGCCTTTGCTGCGCTGAGGGAAAAAATGGCTGCCGCCCCAGAGGTAACGATCCCCGCTGAGACCGCTCAGGCGGGAGGTGCAGCAGAAGAAGAAAAGGCGGTTGAAGTAGTCCCGCCCCCAGTGGCGCCACAGCCGGAGACCGCTCAGGCGGGAGGAGCAGCAGAAGAACAGGCATCACCCCTGCAGGATATTTTCTTCGACTACGATAAATCGTCGATTCGAACGGAGATGGCAAAGAGCCTCGCGGAGAATGTTCGATGGTTGAGGGCAAATCCGACGGCCTCGATCATCATCGAGGGCCACTGCGATGAGCGTGGAACCGTAGAGTACAACCAAGCGCTCGGCCAGCGACGTGCAATGTCGGTCAGCAACTATCTTGTGGCCGCCGGGATCAGCGCCGAGAGGGTCAAGGTCGTCAGCTATGGGAAGGAGCGGCCCTTTGTTCCTGGCCAAGACGAGTCGGCCTGGAAATGGAATCGGAGGGCTCATTTCGTTTTGCAATAAGGGAGAGGGAACGTAATTGCCTCTCCGAACTGACCGCTGGTCGGTGCGTGAAGAATCGGGCCGCCCCCGGATGTCGTTCAAGGGGTTGCCTCGGAAGTCGTGACGCCATTTTGCTGCGCTGATCCATCCTTCAGATCCGGTCCCTCTTCCGGGAAACTGCTCTCCCTTACGTCGTTCAATCGGGTTATCGTCGGTCCAGTATAGGCTGCGGATGTATGAACGGATGATTTATACGACGTACGATGAGATGCAGGCGGAACTTCTCCGTCTGCATCTGCAACGGTATGGTGTGCCATGCTGGATTCGTTCTATGCGAGTCGGCGGATTTCAGGGGATTACCTTCGGCCCGCTTGGGGAGATTCGGCTGATGACCTCCGCTCCGTATGCTGAAAAAGGGAGACGGCTGATCGAGCAGGCCGTTCAGTGCGGATTGCTCTCCGTTGTTCCAAGGGAGATCGGGACGCCGGAATGACGGTCGATGTCGGAAAGCTCCGAACCTTGCATGAGCTGGTTGCGATCGTCAGGCAGCGCCGGGCGCTGGGAGAGCGGGCAGTTTTTACCAACGGCTGTTTTGATTTGCTCCACCGGGGACATACCCGCCTGTTGCAGCACGCAAAGGCACTGGGCGACCTGTTGATTGTTGGTCTGAACAGTGACACATCCGTTCGACTTCTGAAGGGGCCGTCCAGACCCGTGCTCTTGCAGGATGAACGGGCAGAGTTGCTGTCGGCCCTGGCCTCAGTCGATTACGTGGTAATCTTCGAGGAGGCGGATCCGAGCCGCATCATCGCAGCGCTTGAGCCCGATGTGTTGGTCAAGGGCGCCGACTGGGCGATGGAAGACGTCGTGGGGCGGGAGACGGTAGAGAGGTGTGGCGGGCTGGTCGTCACGATCCCGTTGGTGGAGGGCTGTTCTACAAGTCGTATCGTACGTCGTATCCTGGAGCTGACACCTCCGTAACACGCTGAACGCTGAGAGCTGACCTTATGGTAATACGATCGATGGAGTTGTCGGAAGATCTTCGAATCCCGGAGATCGGCGAGATCGTGGACCGACTTGACAGCGGAGCGGACGCGCTATATCTCACCGGCCTCTTCGGAGCCTCGAAAGCGTTGATCCTTTCCCAGATCGCTCGCCGGGCGGGTCGCCCTCTCGTGATCGTGACCTCCTCGTCCGCTGAGGCCGAGCTGCTGGCGAAGGATCTGCAGGTCTTCTTCCGCGACTCGGTAGGTGTCCTGGCCGAACGCGATGAGGATCCCGAGACCGGGTATCAGCGGATTGCCTGCCTGACGGGTCTGGCTACCAAGAACTGTGATCTTGCAGTTGTCTGCCTTCAAGCGGCCCTCGAACGCCTTGCGCCTCCCTCGGCCATCCAGGGAGCCGCCTTTACACTGTACGTCGGACGACTGATCGCGCGGGATGAGCTGGTTGGCGTCCTCGAGACAGGTGGTTACCGTCGAGTACATCAGACGACAGACCGCGGCGAATACAGCCTGCGCGGGAACCTCCTCGACCTGTTCCCCCTCACGCCAGGCCTGAGCCGAGTCGAAGCGCCGGATCTTCCTGTTCGCGCTGAGTTCTTCGGCGACGAACTACTTGAACTCCGTGCATTCGATCCGGCTACCCAGCGGTCCATCCGCTCCGTTGAGCAGGTGACCGTCCTTCCGGTTGTAGAGGCGCCATTGACCGATGAGGCATGTCGGCGGGCCCTCGAGGTGCTCCGCGAGATGAAGAAGACCCGGGACAGCTCGGTACCATCCGAGATCATCACGGCGCTTGAGGATCGGCGCCAGGTCCCAGGTCTCGATATGTATCTTCCATACTTCTATCCGGAACCGGCCGATCTCCTGCAGTACGTGGCTCCGGATGCCTTGTGGGTCTTGATAGACCAGTCGAGTCTGAAGGCCAATAGTGCAAGCCTTGTGGAACACAGCACGGAGATCTCTGTGCCCCGCACGTCAAAACCCCCCGTACCCCCCTTTTGTAAAGGGGGGGTGGGGGGTTTGTGGAGCGCATTCGAGGCTCAACTTTCCCTGAGGCCGCGGATCTTCCTGGAGGAGTTCTTGCCGACGAACAGCCTTGCGGAAGAGGCGACTCTCGGGTTTCAGGTACGCACCATTCCGGCCTACCGTGGACGAATGACCGAATTGATACGCGACCTTCAAGGGTGGCGTCGGCAGGGTCGGAGAATCCACCTGGTCTGCAGGAGTGAGGCCCAGGGTCGGCGCCTGGCTGAGGTGCTGAGGGAGCACGATGTCGCGGCGTCTGTCGGTCTCGGCACGGCGTCGCCGGGTGAGATTGTCGTTCTTTCTCGCGAGCTCAGCAGCGGCTTTCATCTGGACGAGGCATTGCTGACCTATATCACCGAGGCCGAGATCTTTGGGGCTCGGCACATCCCACCCCGCCGCTTGCGACCAAAGGAGATCTCTCCTCTTGCTTCTTACCAGGAGTTGACCTATGGCGATTTTGTGGTTCACGAGGATCACGGGATCGGTGTGTACAAAGGGCTGCGGCAGCTTACTGTGGGCGGGACGGATGGCGATTACCTGCTCATCCTCTATGCCGAGCACGCCAAGCTGTATGTGCCTACCGGTAAACTCCACCTGATCCATCGGTATGCGGGCGCTGACAGCAATCCGCCGACCCTCGACCGGTTGGGGAGCGCCTCGTGGGCCAAGGCCAAGGAGCGGGTCAAGGCTTCCGTGCGCGAGATGGCCCAGGAGTTGCTCGCGCTGTATGCGGCCAGACAGGTCATCAAAGGGCATGCCCTCCCCCCCGACACGCCGTGGCAACGGGAATTCGAGGCTGGATTTCCATATGAGGAAACTCCGGACCAACTCCAGGCGATCGCCGACGTCAAGGCCGACATGGAGCGAGACCGGCCGATGGACCGTCTGATCTGCGGTGACGTCGGATACGGTAAGACCGAGGTGGCGATGCGGGCCGCCTTTAAGACGATCATAGAGGGAAAGCAGGTCGCAGTGTTGGTGCCGACTACGGTCCTCGCCCTGCAGCATTTTCAGACGTTTTCCGAGCGGTTCGGCGGTTTCCCGGCCAAGGTTGAGATGCTCTCACGTTTCCGCAGCCGCAAGGAGCAGAGCGAGGTGCTGCGTGGCGTCGGTGAGGGCGTCGTCGACATCGTGATCGGCACCCACCGCCTGCTCCAGAAGGATGTCCGGTTTCGAGACCTGGGGCTGTTAGTGGTGGATGAGGAGCACCGCTTTGGCGTCGCGGCCAAGGAGCGCATGAAGCAACTGCGGCGACAGGTCGATGTCCTGACGCTTACCGCCACACCGATTCCGCGGACCCTTCATATGTCGATGTTGGGAGTCCGGGACATCAGCACCATCGAGACCCCGCCGGATAACCGTCTCTCGATCAAAACGACCGTCGCCAGGTTCGACCCGGCGCTCATCAAAGAGGCGATAGAGCACGAGCTGGACAGAGGGGGGCAGGTCTTCTTCGTACATAATCGCGTGGAGAGCATCCAGAGCGTGGCGCGTCTGGTCAAGCAGTTGGTTCCCGATGCGAGACTGGCGGTGGCGCACGGCGAATTACCGGAAGAGCGCCTGGAACGGATCATGTGCGACTTCTACGACGGTACGTTCAATGTCCTGCTGTGCACCACGATTATCGAATCCGGCCTGGATGTCAGCGCCGCCAACACGATCATTATCGATCGAGCCGATGCCTTGGGCCTCGCGCAGCTCTATCAGCTTCGCGGACGGGTCGGTCGGGATAAGCATCGAGCCTACGCCTACCTCCTGGTACCGAAGGATGCTGCGCTGTCCGAGACGGCAAAGAAGCGACTCCAGGTCATTGTAGAACTGACCGAGCTTGGCTCCGGATTCAAGGTGGCGGCGAGAGATCTGGAGATCAGGGGGACGGGTAACCTCCTGGGACCGGAGCAGCATGGCCAGATCGCCGCTGTGGGGATTGATCTGTACTGCCGATTGATCGAGTCAACGGTCAAAGAGCTAAAAGGTCAAGCGGTGGCGGAGCCCGTCGAGCCTGTCATCAGGCTGGAGGCAGAAGGGTATCTGCCGGAGATCTATGTGGAGGATTCCAACGTACGGCTCCAGCTCTACAAGCGATTGGCCGCGTTCTCTGGGCTGTCGGAGGTCTCCGCCCTTCGAGAGGAGCTGGTCGATCGCTTTGGTGAGCCTCCTCCAGAGACAGAACGGCTGCTGACTGCGATGGCGCTCAGAATCCTGTCCCGGACGCTCCACATTCGCGAGGTTGTTGCCGCAGGTAAGACGATCCGTATCGTGTTCGGTGAGTCGCCACCCCTTGCTCCGGACAAGGTAGCGACCCTGCTTCGTGAAGAGGGCGGCCGATTACGCTACATTCCGAAATCCTCCCACCCTACCTTTACAAAAGGGGGGCACGGGGGAGTTCGTACAGGGTACGATGAACTGGAATACAAGGTAGAGGGAGGCGATAGGATCGCTATTGCTCAGACGTTATTGTCGCAACTTCAGGCGTGTCGATGAAAAAAGCAGGGTTTCGGGTTTCGGGTTTCGGGTTTCGGGGGACTGTAGGGGCAGGGCTTGCCCTGCCCAAGGCGGGCGCAGCAAGCAGCGCCCCTACACCTATACCCTATACCCTATACCCTGCGCTCCTGTTGGTAGTGGCCATCCTCTGGATAAGCGTGACGGCTTTTGTGTCCGAGGCCGTAATCCTCGATCGCATCGTTGCCGTTGTCAACGATGATGTGATTACCCTGACCGACGTGCAAGAGGAAGGGCTTCAGGCCATCCGAAGGATCGTACAGGAAACGCTGGGAGCGGAGCGAGAGCGGCTGCTTCGCAGTACGGAACGCCAGATTCTGGACGAGCTGATTCTCAGGAGGTTACAGCTCCAGGAGGCGAAGAAGGAAAAGATCGAGACGACCCCTGCGGAGATACAGTCCGCCATCGAGGAATTAAAGAAGCGTAATGGGTTGAACAGCGACGAGGAACTCAGGGCTGCGCTGTCCAGAGAACAACTCAGCGAGGAGCAGTTTCGGAGAGGGATTGCCGACCAGGTGATGCTGACGAAGCTGGTGGCGAGGCGGGTACGATCCAAGGTCGTCGTTCTCGATGAGGAGGTCCAGCAATATTACGAGCAACGGCAGGACCAATTCAAGGAGATCCCGCAATTCAAGATTCGCCATCTCCTCGTGACTACGTCGCCTCAGGCGACGCCCGGTGAGCTGTCGCACGCCAAGAAGCGGATCGAGGAAGCGCAGGCGCTTCTTAAGACGGGGACTCAGTTCGCGACGGTCGCCAAGCAATATGCGGAAGGGCCGCTCGCATCGTCCAGCGGCGAGGTTTGGACGATGAAGCGCGGAGACCTTGCGCCGGAGTTGGAGCAGGCTGCTCTTACCCTTCCGATCGGACAGCCCAGCGACATCATCACGACTCCGGCCGGCTTCCACCTCATTGTCGTCGAGGAGCGGGTTCCCGGTCAGACCCTGTCATTCGATCAGGTGAAGGAGCGCCTCCGCGCTCTCCTGTTTGAGCAAAAGACCGAGACGATATTCAAAGAGTGGATTGAGGGTCTCAGGACCAAGGCCAACGTTGAAATGAA
>DATMXF010000247.1:0-3000 GCA_035561835.1 Patescibacteria group bacterium | reverse complement strand
GCGCAGGACGTGGACTACGTGGCCATCAGCTTCGTCCGCCGCCCGGAGGACGTGCGCGAGCTGCGTGACGAACTCCGGCGCCTCGACTCCGGCGCCCGGATCGTGGCAAAGATCGAGAGGGCCGAGGCGGTCGAGGCCCTGGACGAGATCATCCACGAGGCCGACGCCATCATGGTGGCGCGCGGGGACCTCGGCGTTGAGATCGACATCGCGCGGATCGCCGGAGTGCAGAAGCGGATCATCCGGCGATGTCGGCAGGCGCGAGTCCCTGTCATCACCGCGACACACATGCTCGAGAGCATGCGGTCGAGTCGGCTGCCCACTCGCGCTGAGGCCACTGACGTGGCGAACGCTATCCTCGACGGCTCCGACGCCCTCATGCTCTCTGCCGAGACCGCGATCGGCCGATATCCGGTGGAGGCTGTGACGATGATGGGGTCCATCGCACGAGAGACGGAGCCGCTGCTCGAGGCATGGGTCGGCCCAGAGCCTGGAGTTGGCTCGCCCCAGGCTGCGTCGTCGATCATTGACGGCATCGTCGAGGCGACGAGCCGTCTCGCGGAGGAAATCCGGGCCACGCTTGTGCTCGTGGCCACCCGGGACGGCAACACTGCCCTGTTGCTGTCGAAACAACGCAGCCGCACCCCGGTTCTGGGTATCAGTCATCACGACGCCACTGTTCGTCGCATGAGCCTGTACTGGGGCGTGACCCCGCTCCACTTTCCGGAAGCCCACGACAGCGGCGAACTACTGAGGCGCGTGACCAAATGGGCTCGCGAACGAGATCTGCTGCGCCCCGGAGACCGGGTCGTGCTCATTGCGAGCACCCACTGGACCGCCACCGGACACAACATGATCGTAGTCGATGAGGTGAAGTAGGGAAGCGCGAGAAACAGGGAGGGAAGACCGATGACGCGACAGGATCCGGAGAACCTGCGGGATCGCGGGCGAGATCTTGAGGACGAATTCTTCCACCGCGAGGACCAGCGGCTGATCGAGCGGCTGAACGAGCTGAAGGCCGTCGAGACGACCCGGGAGGCCCTCGCTAAGGCCTCGGGCATCACCAAGCCTGCGGTTCTCGACAGGTTGATCGCGTTGGGGATCAGGGCAGAGACGGTCACTGCGCTGTTCATGGTCCCGCTCGTCGAGGTGGCATGGGCCGATGGTACGCTCGATGCCAAGGAGCGTCGCGCGATCCTCGACCGCGCAGGCGACTCGGGAGTTGCCCGCGGATCCGCCGAGTACGCCTTGCTCGAGGCCTGGCTCGATCGCCGACCTGATCCCAAGCTCCTCACCGCATGGACGCACCTGGTCCAGGGGATGTGCGAGCAGCTCGGGCCGGATGGAGCCGCTCGCCTTAAGGCAGGCTTGTTGGAACGAGCGCGCGCGGTGGCCGGCGCGAGCGGCGGCGTGTTCGGCATAGGTTCAAAGGTTTCGAATATCGAGGCCGCTGTCCTGGCGCAGCTTGAGGCCGCCTTTGCCCCTGCCCCTGGGTCGTGACCGGGCGCAGCTCTGGTGGCGAATCGGTCCTTTCAAGCGATCTCGGCCGGCCCGAAAGGTTTGAGCCGCGACTCCTTCTCAGGCGGGGAGTCGACGCGTAGGAAAAGGAAGCGTATCTATGCCAAATGCCATCAGGGATCCCGTATGCGGAATGCTGGTCGGCGCCGAGGAAGATCTTGTAACCTTCTATCAAGGGCAGGCCTTTTATTTCTGCTCTGATTTCTGTAAGCAGACCTTCTTGGCCGATCCCGAAAAGTATACCGCAGCAACTCCAACTCGCACCCCGGGCGAGACCGATGCCACCCGACGCATTGCCTACTTCTCGATGGAGGTGGCCGTGGATCCCCGTATGCCGACCTACAGCGGCGGCTTAGGAGTGCTGGCCGGGGACACCCTGAGGTCCTGCGCCGATCTCACGATCCCGATTGTGGCTGTGAGCCTCCTGTATGCAAAGGGGTATTTCGATCAGAAACTGGACGAATGGGGCAACCAGCAGGAACTCCCGGTTGAATGGGAGCCTTCCCGTTATCTGCGCCTGCTTCCGGTCACGGTGCGGGTCCCCATTGAAAACCGGTCCGTGGTGATCAGGGCCTGGCAGTATGATATTACAGGCTATACCGGATATTCGGTTCCCTTGATCCTTCTGGACACCAACGTCGATGAGAATACGCCACCCGACCGGGAGCTGACCGCTTCTCTGTACGGAGGGGACGAACGATACCGTCTCGCCCAGGAAGTCATCCTGGGCATGGGAGGCGTCCGGATACTCCGAGCGCTCGGGTACACGCAACTGGAGAGATTCCACCTGAATGAAGGCCACGCCAGTCTCTTGATCCTGGAGCTGTTGCGCGAGCAGCACGGTCAAGTGCCTGAAGGGTGGGATTTCGATAGTGTCAGAAGCCGCTGTGTCTTCACCACACACACACCTGTGTCGGCCGGCCACGACCAGTTCTCGTATGACCTGGTGAAGGGCGTTCTCGGAGAACCTGTGCCGCTGGAGCTCATGCAGATGCTGGGCGGCAAGGAGCGCCTGAACATGACGCTTCTCGCGCTGAACATGAGTCAGTACGTAAACGGAGTGGCGAAGAAGCACGGAGAAGTCTCGCAAGAGATGTTTCCAGGCTATTCTATCGATTCCATCACCAATGGAGTTCATTCATTTACCTGGACATGCGATAGCTTCAGGAGGTTGTATGATCGTCACATTGCCGGATGGGTCAATGATTCTTTCTCGCTCCGGTACGCCATCAGCATCCCAAAGACCGAGATATGGGAGGCCCATGTCGAGGCCAAAGCGAGGTTGATCGATGAGGTGCATCGGCGAACCGGGGTGTCTTTGAAGCCTGACGTACTCACCATCGGATTTGCCCGACGCGCGACGCTATACAAGCGGACCGATCTGGTGTTGTCCGATCCCGATCAATTGATGCAGATCGCCGGCGCCGTCGGCCCGATCCAGCTCCTCTTTGCGGGGAAATCGCATCCGAAGGATGAGCCCGG
>DATMXF010000246.1:0-19035 GCA_035561835.1 Patescibacteria group bacterium | reverse complement strand
ACGACGAACTCCTTACCGAGATATTTCTCGATCGTTTTGGCCTTCGCAGGCGACTCGACAACTACTAATGACTTTGGCACGCTCTCTGTTTCCTCCTTAAAGACTAGGGTAAAGGGTATAGGGGATAGGGTAAAAGATTACGGAGGCGCCCTCTGAACCCTCTACCCTAACCCCTAGACCCTCCACCCTATACCCTTCCGCGTGCGGGTCGAAGCCGCTTGGCAAAGCACTTCCCCGGCAGCTCCTCGATGATACCCTTGAGCATCAATGATAGCAGCAGTGAGGCCATCTGTCCTGCCGGAAGCTGAGTCCGGCCGATCAGGTCATCGATCTGCATCGGTCCGGCCTCAAGGGTATCGATAATCAGCACCTCTTGCGGCTCAAGCGGACTCCTCACGGCGGTCAGATCCAATATGGTCTGCGCGCCAGGAGCCGCCTGCAGCTCAATGTCCTCCCAGATATCCTCCCAGCCCTCCGTCAGTTTCGCACCTGCTTTGATAAGCTGGTGGCACCCGCGACTGAAGCGCGATGTTACCTGCCCGGGAACCGCAAAAACGTCGCGTCCCTGTTCAAGCGCGTAATTCGCGGTAATCAATGCCCCGCTGTCAAGCCCGGCTTCAATCACGACAACACCGCGCGCCAGGCCGCTGATGATCCGGTTACGCCGCGGGAAGTGGCTCGGCTTTGGCGGCATAAAGATAGGGAACTCGCTGATCAGAGCGCCCTGTGCCGCAATCTGGTCGGCGAGCTCTGCGTGCTCCGGGGGATAGGTCACCCCTAAGCCGCACCCCAGCACGGCGAGTGTCCGGCCGCCGGCGCGCAGCGCCCCTCGATGCGCTGCCGCATCGATTCCGCGGGCCATTCCGCTGACAATTGTCACCCCGCGCTGCGCGAGTTCCCCGCTGATTTGCTCAGCTATCGCGGCGCCATACGGGCTCGCCGTTCGGGAACCGACAATGGCCACAGCCGCCCGATCCTCCGATCTCATCGTCCCCCGCAGATAGAGGACCGGCGGGGGGGAATGGATGGCTGCCAGCAGTTCGGGATATCCCTCGTCACCGAACCGTCTCAGACCAAGACCTCTCGTCTCGATGACTCGCAGTTCCCGATCAAGAGTATCCCGCCACGGGAAGGAGGCAATGGCTTGCGCAACCTGCCGACTGATACCTGGAACCTGCGCGATCGCCTCTCTGTCTGCTCTGAGTACGGCCTCCACTGAACCAAGCGCCTCCCTCAGACGGTAAAACGTCGCTGAGCCAACCTCGGGAATCAGAGCGAGCGCCAGCCAGGCATCTTGCTCTGCAAGACGTCCGTCGGTACTGGTCATTATCAAATGCCCCCTCAGTGTATTGGCGCAGGGTGTCGTGTGAAGGGTATCTATAGGGTGTAGGGATCACGATGGAGGATGAAGGATCCAGAGGGTCGAGGAAGTAGTGATATTTCGGGGCTGCCTTGTCCTATACCCTACACCCTATACCCTACACCCTGAGATCAGAGGAGTTGCAGACAAACAACGAGAAGGCGGTATCAGCCCCCCTCGCCTTTTAGCATATCGGCGGAGCCCCCATCGGAAACCCCCACGCTGGACGCCCGCCCACCGAGAGCGGCAAAACCGTATTCCAGCAGCGCTGCGGCTTCAACCCACCGCCGGGAGTCGTTGAGGAGCACAGCGATCAGTTGATGGTCGCCACGCGTCGCTGACGCCACAAGGCAGCGACCTGCCAGCGAGGTATACCCGGTCTTGACGCCGTCCGCGCCGGAGAACTGTCCGAGAAGCTGATTGTGAGTTCGGATCACCCTTCGCTTCACGACGCTTCCGTTCCGCCCCGTCAGGATAGCGACTTGCGCTTCACGGGTCTGCACCATACGGGCGAATGTCGGATGACGTAGGGCCTGACGGGCGAGGATCGCCAGGTCGAAGGCGGTCGAGTAGTGGTCCGGGTGATCCAGTCCGTGGGGATTGCTGAACTGCGTTCCCTGCATTCCGAGAGAAGCCGCCTTCGCATTCATCCGGGCAACAAATTGCTCTTCGCTCCCCCCGACGTGCTCGGCTGCCGCCAACGCGGCATCATTCGCGGATTTGAGCAGGATCGCCCACAACAGGTCTCTGAGCACAACCCGCTGGCCGCGCCTTAGCCCCAATCCGGTTCCCGAAACGGCGGCCGCCCGCTCACTGATCAGCACTTTGTCGTCGAGCCGCCCCTCCTCCAGAATGAGAAGCGCCGTCATGATCTTTGTCGTACTGGCCGGGGAACGCCGCTCCATATGATGCCTGGCAAACAGGATCGCGCCTGTATCGGCATCCATCAACAGCGCCGACGATGCGCTTAACGCCTCAGGCTCATTCACAAACCAGTGGAGATTAGACGGAACACCCCAGCGAGCTGTCTGTCGTGTCGACACAGGCCCGTCTGACGGGCGATCTATCTGCGTGCGATGTGCCTGCGTGTCCCGTACGGAGAGGCCGGATGTCGATGGGAGGGTAAGATCTTCCCGACTCCTCACAGGGCGCGGAGACCTCGCCAAGGCCGGCATAGCGGTAGCCAAGAAGACACTCAGCGTAACGAGAGTGATCCACCTCTTGCCGCTTTTCACGGGCTCCTCCTTACCTCCCACACACCGAACAGCTCAGTCTCAACCAGTTGACAGAGGGCATGACCAAGTGTTGCGTGGACCTCCTGAATCCTGGGTGTTGATCGGGAGGGGACCACGAATGCATAGTCTGCCAACCCGGCAAGCTTTCCCCCATCCCCGCCGGTAAACGCGACGGTACAGAGTTGCAACTTGCCCGCCGTTTCGATCCCACACACAACACTGGGAGACCGGCCGCTCGTACTGATCCCGATAGCCACATCGCCGGCTGAACCCAACGCTTCAACCTGACGGGCAAAGATCTGAGCATAGCCCCGATCGTTGCTGATACTTGTGAGAATCGAGCCGTCGGTGGTCAGCGCGACGGCGGGCAGCGCCGGTCGGTCCAGCAGGAATCGGTTCACCAGCTCGCCCGCAAGATGCTGGGCGTCAGCCGCGCTCCCACCATTGCCGAAGATCAACACCTTCCGTCCGGCCCGCAGGGCCCCCGCGATGGCTATGGCAGCCCTGGCCACCAAGTCCAGATGGCCTTCCAGAAAGGCGAGCTTAAGCCCGGCACTCTCACGGAATATCGCCTCGGCCATCTCCCGATGCGAATGAGAGGTTCCAGGTTCCATATTCCGGGCTCCAGATTCCAGGCTGAAAAGCCGCTCCGGATCTTCGTTGCTATTTTCAACAGTCGCAGGTCCGGTACTCACAACGCAGAACCTGGCGATTGAAACTGACAACTGAATCGACCAATCCGGGCTTTGTTAGAGGTATTACCTTATGGCGAAATAGGTTGTCAAGGAGAAAAGAGGAGGCAGTCCCGCAAACGAGGGTCGGCTACCGACATTTATCCCTTGGCTTTGGCCTTGACGGGCGCTTTCACTCTGGCGCGCTCCCGCATACGCCACTCATAGACAATGGGAGATGCCACAAACCAGGAAGAGTAGGTGCCGACACAGACACCGGCGATCAGCGCGAGAGAGAAATCGTGGAGTACCTCTCCGCCCAGCAGAAAGAGGGCAAGCAAAACCAGGAGGACCGTCAGCGACGTCACGATCGTTCGGCTCAATACCTCATTGATGCTCTGATTAATGACCTCTCCCAGCGATTCTTTCCGTCGGTCTCGAAGATTCTCCCTGATCCGGTCGAAGACGACCACGGTGTCAGTCAGCGAATAACCGGCGAGGGTGAGCAACGCGGTAATGATGAGGAGGGTAATCTCCCGATTCAATATCATAAACAACCCTAAAACAGCCAATACATCATGGAGGGTGGCGATGGCCGCGGCCACCCCGAACTTAAACTCGAAGCGCCAGGCGATATAGACGATGATGCCGAGCATGGAAATGGCGATAGCCCACAAGGCGGCTTTTTGGAGATCCTTCCCAATGGCCGGCCCAACCTCATTCGTCCCTTCTACAACGAATGGATTGTCAGGCAACCCTTTGGCAAAGATGTCCTGCACCCGCTGGGCCATGCCGACCTGACTGTCCTCCGCTCGCTTCAAGCGGACCATGATGCGGTCCCCTCCGGCGAACTGCTGGGGCTCGCTGTCCTTCAGGCCGTTCTCCGCCAGCAACGCTCTGATCCGGCCAAGATCCACCGGCTTGTTGAACTTCAGTTGAACAGAGGTGCCGCCGGCAAAGTCGATTCCGAGATTCGCCGCGCCGCGTCCGATCTGAATGATCGAAATAACTCCGAGGAGGCACAGAACGGACGACACCGCAAACGCAATCCTCCGCCAGGCAACGAAATCGATCTTTGTCTTGGTCTTGCCGAGAATTTCAATCACTGTAAGTCCCAGGGTATAGGGTTTAGGGGTTAGGGTCTAGAGGACAGGAAATAGGGACGCTCCGGCTGAGCTTTACCCTAAACCCTTTACCCTATACCCTATCTTCAAATGCTGAGTGTTTTCAGGTTCCACCGCTGGGTCATCCAATCGTAGACCACCCTGGTTCCCGTCAAGGCCGTCACCAGGTTGAAGATCACCCCCAGGCTCAGTGTGATCGCAAACCCTTTCACCGGCCCCGTCCCGAATAAAAACAACGCAAACGCGGTAATCAGCGTCGTCACATGGGAGTCGATAATCGTGAGGAATGCTTTGTCGTAGCCCCCATCAATAGCCGACCGGACCGGCTTTCCTAATCGGAGCTCTTCGCGAATCCGCTCCAAGATCAGCACGTTCGAGTCTACCGCCATCCCGATTCCAAGGATGATACCTGCAATGCCGGGTAACGTCAGCGTAGCCCTGAGACTGGCCAACGCCCCCACCAGCCAGATGAGGTTCAAAATCAGCGCAAGGTTGGCGATCACTCCGGACAGCTTATAGTAGATTGCCATGAAGGCAATAACGAGGGCGCCACCCAGAATAGCAGCTTGTACACCTTTTTGGATCGAGTCCAGACCAAGCGACGGGCCAACCGTCAGATTTGAAATGATGTTGACGGGCGCGGGAAGCGCGCCGGCCCTTAACACGATCGCCAGATCCCTTGCATCCTCCATGGTGAAACTTCCGGAGATCTGGGCCTTGCCGCCAGGGATCTTCTCCCGGATGACCGGGGCCGAGTAGATCGTGTCATCCAGGACGATGGCCAGACGTCGGCCCACATTGGCTGCTGTGGCCTCGCCGAAAAGTCTCGTACCTTCTTGATCAAACTCTATGGAAACTACCGGCTGGTTATTCTGGCTGTCGATCTGCACCTGAGCCGAGGTGAGCAGATCACCGGTCAAGACGGCCCGCTTCTGTACAACAACGGGCACCTTGTTCATGTTTTGCTGCTCGTCGGTACTGCGCAGGAAGAGAAGCTGGTCGCTCTCCGGGACCTTGCCCGCCATTGCTTCAGCAAGATTGGCATCTTCGACCACCAGTTTAAACTCCAGGAGGGCGGTCTTGCCGATCAGATTGATGGCCCGCTGCGGATCCTTAATGCCTGGAAGCTGGACCACGATCCGCCGGTCTCCTTCCTGTACAATGTGAGGCTCGGCCACCCCGAACTGATCAATACGATTTCGGATGGTTTCCAGACTTTGCCGGACAGCAGATTCCTGCATCCGCTTCATTTCGCCCGAAGCGAGACTCAGAATCAGTTCAGTTGGACCGGAGCCGCCGGACTGTTGCAGGTTGCTATAGTTTTTCAGGATACGGCGTACGCCTTCCAGACCTTCGGTTGCCTGAAGTTTGATCCTGATCCGGTCGATCCCCTCGCGAGTCATCTGCTCAACAGGGATATTTTCCTTTTCGGTTTCCCGACGTAATTCGGCAATCAACCGATCAATCGTGTTTTCCACGGCCTTCTCGGCAACCACCTCCAGGACCAGGTGCATCCCCCCTTGCAGGTCGAGTCCAAGATTGAGTCGCTCAGCCCGCGGAAGTAACGGCGGCAACAGCGAGGGGAGTGACGACCGGCCGGAAAGAGTGGGAAACAGATAGTAGCCGGCTATCACCGTCACCAACAGAAGGGAGAGGATCTTCCATATGACATTTTTCTTCATGATCTCTTACCCGTCTCTTCCATGAAAGGTAACGTCCTGGGAACCATCGGACGGCAAAATATACGGAAAAGGATGTGAAAAAGCAATGGAAAAGTTCAAGAGGGCGAGCTTAATCGCGCAGGACGCGAATCTGTGGTTCATCCAACTCCAGGACCCCGTCAATCCTTGCGCCATAAGAGGCGAGTGAGCGCAGGTAGTCGATCGCCGAAGATCCGACCTCTTCGCCGGGCACGAGGACGGGCACTCCCGGGGGATAGATGGTAATAATGTCGGCACTGATGCGCCCCTCCGCCTTTGTAAGCGGCAGATACTCCGAGGGGGCAAAGAACGCATCCCGTGGCGGCAGATGAAACTGCTGACCAAGAGGCGGAAGCAGGAACGGAATGGTTCGCGCGCCTGATGGCCGGGCACCGCGCCCGGCCACGCTGTCCAGTGCCGCGACCAGTCGATCCAGGTCGTCCCTTCTGTCTCCAATACTGACGATCACCAGAATATTGAACAGGTCGGCCATTTCCACTTGAATACCGAATTCGGCGTTCAGGATGGCAGAGACCTCGAAGCCGCTAAGGCCCAGTTCCTTCACGCAGATGGTGAGTTTTGTCACATCCAGGAAGAAATCACGGCTGCGCAGATCGGGCTCACCGAAGCAGGACAGACCGGGAATCCGATTGATACGATCTCGTGCGTCTTTCGCCAGATCGATGGCTTTGCCGAGGAGTTTCTCCCCTTCGGTCGCCATCTGCATTCTGGCCAGATCCAACGAGGCCATCAGAATATACGAAGGGCTGGTGCTCTGCAGGAGCAGCAGCAGCTTCGCAACCCTGGGGTGATCGATATCCGGACCCTTGAGATGCAGCATGGAGGATTGGGTCATCCCTCCCAGAATCTTGTGGGTGGACTGAACGCACAGATCGGCTCCGGCATCGAGCGCCGACGTCGGAAGCGCCGGGTGAAAATGGAGATGGGGACCGTGGGCTTCATCCACCAGCACCAGGATACCTCGACGCTTGGCCATGGAGACGATCGCGCGCAAGTCAGCCGTCACGCCGTAGTAATTGGGGCTGGTCAGGGACAGGATTTTGGCATTCGGATACTGCGCCATGGCGCGTTCCACCGCCTCGACCGTCACGTTTAACAGCATGCCCAACTCTTGATCGAAGGTCGGCAGGAAGAACCGCGGTGTCGCGCCGCTCAGGATAATCCCGGTCAGAATCGATTTATGCGCATTCCTCGCGATCAGGATCTCGTCTCCAGGGCTGGCGGTCGACAAAATCATCGCATGATTGCCGCCGGTGGTTCCGTTGATCAGGAAGAAGGAATGGTCGGCCCCATACGCCTCGGCGGCCAGTTCCTGGGCCTCCTTGATGACCCCCACCGGCCGCTGCAGGCAATCGATCTCATCAAGCGTTGTCAGGTCGATTGTAAAGATCTTGGGACCGACGAACTTTCGGAAGCGGGTCGAGATGCCCTTGCCGCTCTTGTGCCCTGGGGTATGGAAAGAGACCTTGCGACTCTCCGCAAGGTTGACCATCGCATCGAAGAGGGGCGTTCTGCGTTGGCGATCTGCATCGGCGGCCACTGTTGCACTCCTATCGGAATGTGAACAGAGGATGGTTGTCCTCAATAATCTGCTTTTCTATGGCCAAGCGCTCTCTCACATGTTTCGGAAGTGAGAAACTCATGGTATGCGTTTCGCCATCATAGTACCGTAATTTACCGTGAATATTGGACCGGATGGTACGGTCAATGTCGTCCCGGCTGAACTGAGCAGGATGCTTTCCTTTGCCGGCTAGGATGAACCCCCATGGCCTGCCGAAAGACGGGATGTCCGCGAAGTAGGGTGCTACGACGGGAAAGACGCTCTGGAGCGTAGCATGCACGGCGGCAAAACACTCCAAGCCGGCGAGGCTTATCGTTCCCGCCTGGACGGCCAGCGCACCTTGCTCGGTGAGTCGATTAAAAACTATCTTATAAAATTCTTGAGTGAATAGAAGATACGCTGGGCCCTCTTCCACAGGCTCAGAGATATCGATGATCATGATATCAAATGACAGGTCCGAAGATTCCAGGAAGGCTCTGGCGTCCCTAAACTCGACCCGAACCCGTTCATCCTCAAATGCTCCAGCGCTCATCTCTGGAAGGTGGCGCCGACAAAGTTCCACAACCTCACTATCGATATCTACCAAGAGTACGCTTTCCACGCTCCGATGCTTGAGAATCTCTCGAAGAGGAGCGCCTTCCCCTCCTCCTACGACGAAGACCCGTCGCGGCGCTGGGTGACAGAGCATTGCCGGATGGACGATGCTCTCATGATAGATGAACTCATCCAACATCGTTGACTGCACCTTCCCATCCAGGATAAGCGCCTTCCCATAGCTCCCAAGCTCGACGAATTCGATAGTCTGGTATGGGGACCGGCTCGTGGCGATCACGCCGGTAATACCATGCACATGGCCCTCGTGTGGGCTGAACGCCTCAACCAGCAACTGGTGATCTTGAATCGGCATGTCATAACCTCCGGCGTGTCAACATAGCAAGAAGGAAGATTCCAACCATGAGTCCGTCCCGCAACCCTCCGTTCACCCTTCACAGCGCTCAGGGCGAACGCGATATGATCGTTGAAAAGATTGCCGTTTTTCCGTTCGTACTGAGCCTGTCGAAGCGCCGGCGGGGTTTGCCGGGCAGGCTCTTAGACCGACAATACAGGGCCTTCAACATGGGTGGCGATATCAAGGCGATCGGATTGGAAGTTCTGCCGAATGTCGCTATATGACGAAAAGATCATCCTTGCCGCCCGGGTCCTGGAGGAAGAAGACATACGAATCCGGAAGTGCCACATGGGGCAATATGCCGGAGGGCAAAACGAAGTGCGTTGACAGGCGAATTTGAGGTGTGAGGGGATGTCCTGGTGACCTATGACGGACAAGGAAGAACTCTGTCCGTCATAGCTGACATCTGCCAAGGATAAGCGCCTTTCCGTAACTGCCCAGATCCATGATGTCCAGGGACTGAAAGGGGGTCTGGGTGGAGAACAGGGCTCGTCGAATCCCGTGCAGGTGTCCCTCCTTCGGGCTCAGCGCTTCAATGAACCAGTGAAAGTTCTTGATCGGCATCGACAGCCTTCTCCATGGATGGGCTCAATTTATGCGCCAGCTTTCCGACGTGTCCGGGAATGATACCGCGCCGCATCTCGACCACCGACGGTTTTTTACACCGAAAGCGGGCGGCAATATAGTCGACAGCCACCTCCGGCCTGAGAACATCCCCACACGTAAAGATATCAACCGCTGCGTATCGATATTCCGGCCAGGTGTGAATCGAGATATGAGATTCGGCGATCACAACCACACCGCTCACGCCGAAGGGATTGAACTCATGGAAGGAGGTGTCAACAATCGTGGCCTTACAAGCGTTAGCCGCGCACACCAGGATGTCCCTGACTACTTCGGCTTTTTTCAGCAGCTCCGGGTTACAACCGTGTAGTTCCACCAACAGGTGTTTCCCGAGTGCTTGCAACGATCTACCCCCCCTTGCAAAATTGTTATCCGATACCCACCTCCCGTACGTCTTTGTTCAAATGCCTTATATCGCGTTTTGACAGAAATGCAAGAAAAAAATAGAGGTAGGAATCAAAATCTTTGCGGGTTCCCCGTCTGATCCTTGGCCGAAAGATCCGCCCGACTCAGTAGCACCGTGAAAAAGCTGTAGACTTCGCCCTCAGACGTGCGTAGAATTTTGGAAGCATCAGACGACAGACGAGCGGCACAAGCGATCTCTCATACGGGTGCAAATAGATGCGAGTTCCCTTTTTCGATCTTACAGGCCAGTACGCCGCCATCAAGAGCGAGATCAGGCGCACGATGGACGAGGTGTGCGACGATCAGCAGTTCATCCTGGGTCCCCGGGTTCGCCGGCTTGAGGATGATGTCGCGCGGTATTGCGGCGCTCGCTACGCAGTGGGCGTCTCCTCAGGCACCGACGCTATCCTGTTGGCTCTCATGGCCTCGGGCATCGGCGCCGGAGACGAGGTCATCACAACCCCATATACCTTTATCGCAACAGCAGGATCGATCGCCAGGATTGGGGCCAAGCCGGTTTTCGTCGATATCGATCCGGCCCGTTTCACGATCGATTCAAAGCTGATTGCCGACCGGATCACGGAGCGAACCCGCGCAATCCTCCCGGTCCATCTGTTCGGACGCTGCGCTGAGATGGAACCGATCCGCGCGTTGGCTGCTCAACACAAACTCGCCGTGATAGAAGACGCTGCACAGGCCATTGGGGCGGAGGACTCATGCGGCAGAAGGGCCGGCCGCATTGGGCTCTTGGGTTGCTTCTCGTTTTATCCTACAAAAAACCTCGGGGCTTTCGGCGATGGTGGGATGGTCATTACGAACGACCCTTCCCTGGCCTCGACCCTCTCGGCTCTGCGGAACCACGGGTCGTCAACCAAATACCTCCACTCTCTTCTCGGCGGCAACTTCCGCCTTGACGAACTACAGGCGGCCATCCTGGCTGTCAAGTTGAAGCGCCTCGATCAGTGGACAGAGCAACGGATCGCTAATGCCGAGCGGTATGATGCTCTTTTCCGCACCAGAGGTTTGGACTACCGGATCCGAATTCCGGACATTCCCAAGAATGAACGGCACGTCTTTAATCAGTATGTGATCAGGGCCCCAAGGCGAGATGAGTTGAGTCATTTCCTGGACTCCAGGGGAATCGGCTACGACATCTACTACCCGGTACCGCTCCACCTTCAAACCTGCTTTGAGTATCTCGGGTACAAGAAAGGGGATATGCCGGCATCCGAGCAGGCTGCCAGAGAGACACTGGCCCTGCCGATCTATCCGGAACTGACCACGCCGATGCTCGAATATGTCGTGGATGCCTTCCAAGCGTTCTATGGCGGATGATCTACCGGACCGCTCCTTTGCTCGATAAGGCGAAACGCGTGGTGCAGCCGCGATTCGGCCTTACGTTCGCGAGTACCTAAAATGGGGACAGACACTATTATCTAAGAGACGGCTTGGCTCGGATGTCGAGCGATGGGCTGGCACCAGGAAGCACCAGTGAGACGGCGGAGATGGTGAGGTGATAGTGTCTGTCCCCATTTTCCCCATTTATTCTTTCTGCAATCACTGTGTTCTTTTAGGATTGCCAGCACCTGGTCAGACGTGATATATATTGCAATCCCGCGTGAACGGCCAATGGCTGATTAAAACACAGTGGCCTATATTGCCACAATACGGTAGGTCTGCGGCTTGGAATGCACCCTACCCTTGGGGTAGTATCCATTCCAATGGCCGGAGAACCCCGAAGGCTGGGTTTCGACTTCGTCCCTGACCCGCTGCCCCACCGCTGACACTATAACTGTTCACGCAGGATTCGGGACGATATTTGGTCGGTTACTGTGAGGGAGCTGAATGGCGGAAGCGATCCAACTCCTTGTTGCAACGGTTGTCCTACGACCCTACGTTTTTGTATTTCTGGCATTCTATCTGACGGCGGCAACTGTCGCCATCGGATGGCGGCGGATCGCCCTGTTCACAGGGATCGCCTGGGTCGTCGCGTTCTCAGCCGAATACTCCTCCGCCAGGATGGTCTTCAGGCGCTACTTGGAGTGGAGAGTAGCGCCCAGTTGTGTCGGTCGTGGGGTGCTGTCATGAGATTTCCGCTGCACATCACAACCGATATGATGAAGCACCAGATCCGCCACGGGCTCAAAGGCAACACACGGTATCCGTTCGTCCTTATGCTCGAACCGCTCTACACATGTAACCTGGCCTGTTTGGGGTGTTCCGTCGAGCGACATACCGGGCGAATCGAGGATCGATTGACGTTGGAGGAGTGTCTGAAGGCGGCGGATGACTCCGGCGCCCCGGTCGTCTCGCTCTGCGGCGGGGAACCTACCATCTACCCGGAACTGAAAGGGCTGGTGGATGGGATTATCGCCCGTAAGCGGCACGTCTACCTGTGCACGAACGGGTTGCTGCTCGATCGTACCGTTTACGGTCAGATCGCGCCCCACAACCGTCTGACGATCAATATCCACCTGGACGGGCTGAAGCGGACCCACGACCAGGTCTGCGACAGGGAAGGGGTCTTCGATAAAGCACTCGCAATGATCAAGGAAGGCAAGCGGTTCGGTTATCGCATCACGACAAATACCACTGTCTTCAAAGAGACCGACATGGACGAGGTCGAGGCGCTGTGCCGCATACTGCGGGAGTATCAGGTTGACGGAATGCTCCTCTCGCCTGGGTATCAGTATGCCTCGGTCGAGTCCGATTTCTTCCTGGTTCGTGAGGAGATTCACCACAAGTTCCAAAGGGTGCTCGAGCTGTCGAAGCGGTATCGACTGACCTCTACCCCGATGTTTCTCGAATTTGCCGCCGGCCTGCGCGAGTACCCCTGCTCCCCGTGGAGCACCGTCACCTATACCCCTCAAGGCTGGAAGGGACCGTGCTACCTCATCGAAGAGAAGTATTACCGGACGTTTGAGGAGTTCTGGCAAAGTGTGGATTGGGACTACTGGGAGTCCCGCCAGGACCCGCGCTGTTACAACTGCAAGATGCACTCCGGCTTCGAAGCCTCGGTCGTCCGCGGACTCGGAAACAGCCCGAAGGACATGCTGAGGATGGCCGTCTGGAACTTTTTGGAGTAGGCGTGATGTCAGTACCGTCTGAAAGATATTCGCAGCTTGAGATGATACGCGCTGCTCTGCCGACTGGCTGTAGCCCGCTTGACGAGGCGATCGAGCAGGCCCGGTCTCGGCTCCTGGCCATGCAAGATCCCGCCGGCTATTGGGCGGCAGTCCTGGAGGCGGACTCCACGCTCACCTCCGAGTACATCATGCTCCGCTACCTGCTCGGCAAGGTAGATGAAACGAAGCAGCGAAAGGCGGCAGCCTATCTGCGCGATACGCAACTGCCGGATGGCGGCTGGAATATCTACTACGGCGGGCCAAGCCACTTAAGCACCACGGTCAAGGCCTATTTCGCGTTGAAACTATGCGGCCACAGTCAGGCAGAGCCGTTCATGCGGCGGGCCCGGGAGGTCATCCTTCGTCAGGGCGGCCTCTTTCGTGCGAACGTCTTCACCAAGTTTACCCTCGCACTCTTCGGCCAGTTCGACTGGCGCGGCGTCCCAGCCATGCCGATCGAGCTGTTCCTCCTGCCTCAAGGGTCGCTGTTCAATATGCATGCGATCTCCTACTGGTCCAGGACCGTGCTGACCCCCTTGATGATCATCTTTGCCCACAAGCCGATCACACCGGTCCCCGCCGGCGCCGATCTCGCGGAGCTTCGCGTGGGGGATGCGCCGAAGCATGACTACTGGTTTCCCAGAGACCCGCGGCCGCTTGCGAGGCGAAACCTTTTCCTGGCAGCCGATCGGGCGCTTCGTTGGTATGAGTGGCATCCAATATCCTACTTCCGTCGGTTGGCGATGGAGCGGGCCACGGACTGGATGCTTCGCCGCATGGGGGAAGGCGGCCTCGGCGGGATCTATCCGGCTATGGCAAATTCGATCATCGCACTGCGCTGTCTGGGCTACGAAGTCGAGCACTCTGTAGTGGCTAGGGCGTTCAAGCAGATCGAGGCCCTCGAGGTGGAAGATGAGCGGACTCTTCATGTGCAGCCCTGTTTCCCTCCTAGCTGGGACACCTGTCTGGCGGTGAATGCGCTGATTGCATCAGGGTTGCCGACCGATCATCCTGCGCTTGTCACCGCGTGCGAATGGCTTCTCTCCAAGCAAACCCGAACGGTGGGAGACTGGAAGGTCAAGGCCCAGGACGCCGAACCGGGCGGCTGGTACTTTCAGTTCGAGAACGAGTTCTATCCCGATGTCGACGACAGCGCAGTGGTGATGACCGCCCTGATCAAGACCGCACTCCCCGATCAGGCGACCAAAGACGCAGCGCTCGCGCAGGCGCTCAAGTGGGTCCTCCCGATGCAGTCAAGCGATGGGGGCTGGGCATCGTACGACAAGGACAACAATAAACTGTTCCTGAACGATATCCCCTTCGCGGACCACAAGGCGCTGCTCGATCCGCCCACGTCGGACCTGACCGGACGGATGCTCGAGATGCTTGGCCATCTGGGTTGGAGCAACGCAGCCCCTGCGGCGCAGCGCGGTATTGCATTCCTTAAGCGGGAGCAGGAGGCGGCAGGATGCTGGTTCGGTCGGTGGGGGGTCAACTACATCTACGGAACCTGGTCGGTGCTGGCCGGGCTCCGAGCTATCGGAGAGCGGATGGATCAGCCGTACATCCGGCGAGCTGTCGATTGGCTGATCAGCCGTCAGAATCCGGACGGGGGCTGGGGCGAATCGTGTCATTCCTACGAGGACCCACGGACAGCCGGTCAGGGGCCAAGCACCGCTTCGCAAACCGCCTGGGCGCTCTTAGGGCTCTTGCACGCCGGCGTCGCACGACATCCCGCAGTGAAAAAAGGTATCGACTACCTCCTCCGAACCCAGTGCGCGGATGGCGGGTGGGAGGAGCGAGAATTCACCGGAACGGGATTCCCCCGTGTCTTTTATCTGCGGTATCATCTCTACCGTCTCTATTTTCCGCTCTGGGCCCTTTCCCTGTATCGCACCCTGCTCCAGAAGGCCGCTTCCGGCCACGATGATAACGGCGCGACCTCCTCGGACTAGCCAGATCCGCAACGCGCCGTTCGCCGTCTTCGTGGCGACTCGGGCGGAGATGAAGCCCCTTGCCACAGCTTTACGGCCAACCGGCCAATCTGCGCCCGGATCGGACTCGATGATCCGGATTGCGGTTGAGGGCCGCGACCTCCTGGTAGCTAAGACCGGCGTAGGACCGGACCACGCCGAAACCGCTGCCCGTCGCCTCTTTGAAGAAACGCCCATTGCTGCCGCCTTATCGTTCGGCATCGCCGGCGGGCTGAGCCCTCAGGTGCAGACAGGGGATCTGATTATTGCAGACCAGGTAATCCTTCGACACGGCTCAGGACAGGTCTTACGCGGGGAGAATGGTTCGAGGCTGGAGAGCTTCCCGTGCGATTCCGACTTGCAGGACGCGGCTATGACCGTGATCCGGCGATGGGACAGTCGGCACTACCTCGGTCCAATCCTCACCGTCGACCACATTCTGACGATGGAGGAAAAACGGGTCCTGGCGGCGGGGTCCGGTGCTCTGGCCGTCGACATGGAGAGCGCCGCCATCGCGTCCGCAGCCTTAGCCTATTCGGTTCCTTTCCTGGCCATTCGTGGCGTTCTCGATCCGGTCCATGAAGATCTCGCGATCAGCTTCGATCAATTCCTCAATACGGAGGGGGAACCACACCTGCCCCGATTGATGCGATACCTGCTCACGCATCCATTGACCCTTCCTCACATGGTCCGACTTGGTCTTCGGACGAAGGCGATTTGTGCGCGTCTCGGTCCGCTGCTCCAGGAGCTCTCAACCGTCCTCAGTTGAGTCGCTGCGGGCCGTCCTCCGATGTAGGCAATTTTCCAGCTTATGCCTCCCCTACCCCAGGCCCGCATAAAACCCTTTTTTAGTTAATAAATATTCCCGATAGATCGTATTATTTTCAACAATGTTATAGCCCTATATCTTTCAAGAAAAAGGAGAATTTCTCCGTTGAATCAAAAAGAAACGAATAGTAACGTCCTTGTTGCGTGTATCGTGTTATCCCTCGGTATATTCGTCTTTGATCTGTGGATGCCGCTGGGTGTGGCCGCTGCCGTCCCGTATATCGCCGTCATATTGCTGTCCCTCTGGTTGCCGAAGCGCACGCACATTCTTATCGCCGGAATGGTCGTGTCCATATTGACTGTTCTCGCTGTCTTTTTGAAACCGTATCCTCCCGTAGAAACGTTATGGATCATTATCACCAACCGATCCCTCTCCCTTCTGGGGATATGGTCGGCGGTCGTCTTTGTCTCGCTATACAAGGATTCTCTTGAGATCATCCAGGAGCAGCAGGAGGTCTTGAAAAAGGAGGAAGAGGACCTGCGACAGGCCAACAGCGAGTTGGAAAAATATACCAAGGAATTGAAGCGCTCCAATGCGGAACTGGAACAGTTTGCCTATGTGGCCTCGCATGATCTTCAGGAACCGCTCAGGATGGTAGCCAGTTTCACGCAACTCCTGCAACGACGGTATAAAGACAAGCTCGATGCCGATGCGCATGAATTCATCGCCTATGCCGTAGAAGGCGCGAACCGGATGCAGCGATTGATCAACGACCTGTTGAGCTATTCCAGGATCCATACCCGGGGCAAGCCATTTGAAGAGGTCGACTGCGAAGAGATCCTGGGTCAGGCACGCGCCAATCTTCAACTGGCTATTGAGAAAAGCGGCACCATGGTGACGAACGACCCCCTTCCCGTGGTCATGGGAGACACGTCCCAACTGATGCGACTATTGCAGAACCTGATTGACAATGCCATCAAGTTTGCCTGGCAAGAGGCTCCACGGGTTCATATTTCCGCTGAAAAAAAGGATACGGAATGGCTCTTCTCGGTGCGGGACAACGGGATCGGCATCGATCCGCAGTACTACGAGCGCATCTTTGTCATCTTCCAACGACTGCACGGGAGAGAGGAATACCCCGGCACCGGCATCGGCCTGGCCATCTGCAGAAGGATTGTGGAGCGTCATGGCGGCCGGATCTGGGTGGAGTCAGCACCTGGAAAGGGCTCCATCTTTTCTTTTACACTTCCAAGCATAGGAGGTAATGAGCGTGGATAAGAAAGATAACGGAAGATTGATCGAGATCCTGCTGGTGGAGGATAATCCGGCCGATGTGCGCCTGACTCAGGAGGCGCTCAAGGATGGAAAGCTCCTCAATAGTCTGAGCGTCGTAGGGGACGGGGTTGAGGCGCTGGCGTTTCTGCGTCGTCAGGGGCAATACAAAGACGCCCCGCGCCCGGACCTGATCCTCCTCGACCTGAATCTCCCCAAAAAAGATGGCCGGGAGGTGCTGGCGGAGATCAAAACCGATGAGAAGCTAAAGAGCATCCCCGTGGTCGTCTTGACCGTTTCCAAGGCCGAGGAGGATATCCTGAAGACCTACAAGCTTCACGCCAATTGTTACGTTACAAAGCCGGTTGATCTTGACCAGTTCATGAAGGTGACACAATCGATAGAAGATTTCTGGTTCAGCGTCGTGAAGTTGCCGCCGAAGGGAGAAATTGATGCACCGCGAATCCGTTAGAATCCTCATGATCGAGGACGATCCGATCTGTGTCCGGTACATCAAGGAGATCCTGAAGGAGTCCAGCCAGACCAGACTTGAACTGATCCATGTGGGCAGACTCAACGCGGCCATGGAGTTGCTGAAAAAAGAGGTATTTGACGTGGTACTGCTGGACCTCAATCTACCGGATAGCTCGGGGTTCGACACCTTCGAGCGAGTCCATTCGACATTCCCCTGGCTTCCTGTTATTGTGCTGACCGGCCTGAACGATGAGGAACTGGGCATTAAGGCCGTCCAGAAGGGGGGCTGCTATCTGAATAAAGCGGATGTGGGAGCGCATCTCCTTGCCCAGGCGATCCAGCATGCCATCGAGCGTAAACGTCTCATGGCAGATCTGGAAAAATCGTATCAGAAGTTTTATAACCTCTCAGCACACCTGCAGCATCTGCGAGAGGAAGAAAGGAAACTGATCGCCAGAGAGCTTCACGATGAACTCGGAGGGCTCTTTACGGCGATGAAAATGGAAGTATCCTCTGCCATGCACCACCTCAATGAATGTCAAGGTGCCCTTGCTGAGATGAAAGATAAACTGACGACACTCATTGATATGGGGATTGACACCGTCCAGCGGATCGCCACCGATCTGAGACCGCACATATTGGACCAACTGGGCCTCATGCCTGCGATCGACTGGTATATGAAGGAATTCCAAAAAAGGACCAGGATTCAGTGTAAATGGGTCTTATGTGAGGGGGACATCCCCCTGGATAAAGACCGTGCCATTGCAGTTTTCCGCATCTTGCAGGAAGCCTTGACCAACGTCGCCCGCCATTCGAAGGCATCCAGGGTCACCGTGGAAGTGTTAAGGGACGAGGGCTCTCTGCAGTTGAAGATTGTAGACAATGGAGTGGGATTCGATGAAGAGAAGGTGAACGACCCTCATTCCTTCGGCTTGATAGGAATACAGGAGCGTGCTCTCTATGTGAAGGGTCAGGTGACGATAAAAAGCATCCTTCAGAAAGGGACAACAATAGCCCTAACCATCCCCTTGTGAGAAATGGGAACTTGACTTCCCCTTCCGCCTGCTGGTACGCTCCTTTGTCGTGAGCAGGATGTGGGCAGTACCGGCTTCAGAACGGTCCTCCGCCGGCCTTCCGGCCCTCAGCCTGGTGGAGTTGGGCATACCTGACCACCCACCGACCCGTTTCCAGCTTCCTATGTGATGACGTCGGAAGAGGTTGTGCGAACTGCCGCCATGGCCTTCAGTGATGCGCGTCTGAATCCGTACCTCGCGGTACGCGTCGTCAGAGGTATGTCTTGGGTAGTCCAGATCTCTCCAAACTGAGCATCGACCGGACCGCGGCCCGCGTGCCGCGTGCGAGCCGACGGCTGTGGCCTTGGGCGGTGGGCCTCGTCCTGCTGGTCGCTGCGGGGGTGCTCGGATTTTCCGGCGGTTTCAGCGGCCCTGTGACGGTACAGACTGCTGCGGTCACCACCGCGTATCCCTCACAGGCGGTGACTGCGCTGAACGCCACCGGTTACGTCGTCGCGCAGCGCAAAGCCGCAGTGGCGTCGAAGGCAACGGGACGCCTGGAATGGCTCGGCGTCATGGAAGGCAGCCGCGTCAAGACGCACGAGGTCATCGCACGGCTTGAGAGTCGCGACGTCGCCGCAGCGCGCGAACAGGCGGCAGCGAACGTCGCCGTTGCTGAGGCGAACCTCGAGCAGATGCAGGCCGAACTGCGCGACGCCGAACGCAACCTGGCACGCTGGCGTGAGCTGTCACAAAACA
>DATMXF010000245.1:0-2733 GCA_035561835.1 Patescibacteria group bacterium | reverse complement strand
CGTAACCCGAGTTACGCGCGCCGATGCGGCATTATGAGCCTACCCCCGGGGAGCCGTCTGCTCTTGACAGCGGCGGGGTGATCTGATAACTGCTTACACGAGCAGGAGGTGGTATCCTCCCATGCCGAGACTTGGCGGCTTCAGTTGATCCTGTCTTTGCTGAGGAGTTCGCCGGGGATGCGCCCGGGCGATCTGGCCGCGCGATGCCGCGTGTCGGAGCGGAGTATCTTCCGCGATCTGCAGGCGCTCCAGGCTATGGGGCTGCCGGTCTACTTCGACCGAGGCTACCAGCTTTCTTCTCCAGCTATCCTGCGCGCCCTCTACCTGACGGGCGAAGAGGCCCTCGCGCTTCGCATTGCGGCGGGCCGCAGTGCGGAGCTGGGGGGGACCGATGGCGCAAGCTCTGCTGAGCGCCCAGTGCAAGCTGGCCCTGCGGCTAAGCTCCGCCTCGCCCACCCTGGAGCGACAGACCTGCCTCCACGCATTGCGGGTGGCCGTCCCTGTGCGACACTCTGAGCCTTCGCTCGCTACCGTGGGTTCTCTGCCATCTCGCCGAGGCGAGCCCAGATAAATTGATCGACACGCTTCGAGGGAAGCCCGAACCATTATGGAGTTCTTCGAATAAGCCCACGCCTTAGTGTCACAAAATCCTCGAACATCCTGCGTCCTAACCTCGCGGGTTTCCTGCTTTCTGTGTCATCGCTTTCGCTGTAACAAAATAGGCTTTTTATGAACCACGGTGTGCAGGGGTGCTTAGCTGCAAGCGCGAGAGATCGCCAGCCTGGGGAACCCGCTTCCGAAGCTGTCAAAAAAGGGTTGGCAGGGCAGCCGCCTCTATCTCTTGACCGCCCTTGGTGAGCAGATTTCCCACGAAGCGTGTGGAGGGAGATGGAGCCTAGATGCGCTTGGAGTTCTTTGGCGACTGGGCGGGAAACACTAATGAGGACTATTGCACGGGTGGGATAGCCTCCGGTCCGGCCTGTGGCTGAGCGGTCCTTGTCATGAAGCTCACTCTCCACTCGTCGCGTGTCTGGCCATTAATTGAGCATGTCCAGACATAGCCGCGACCAGGCAGCAGCGGAAATGGACCAATGTTGATAGCTAGTACCACGCCAAGGTCTGTTCCTGGTTTGAGGCCTGGCGGCCTACCGACTTCGAAGTCGCCCGTAATTTGGATCGGTCTATCGCCAATAGGGGTCTGGACGGACACGGGATGACCATCCTCATCGAGGAGCGCCAATTCAAGCCTGTGAGGCTTATTGGCTTCAGTCCATGGGACGTCGATCTTAATAGCGATGGCCGAGGGGGTCGCATCGGGACCGGTGATCGACCATCCTCCACCAAGGATAAAGAGTTTTCCGTCAACGGCCTGAGCCGCATCAGCCAGCAGCATAGTGAGCTTCATCTGGTGGCCTTGGAAGTACGAGGCTGACTATATTCTAAGCGCGGCGCTGGGATAACGGGATGCTGCATGCCTATATACCGAGTTGGTGTGGCCGGCTGGCGTCCAAGTGCTGCGCTGAGCGATTCTTGAATCCACTCTGCTGGATCCAGGCGCAGCCAAACCTGAGATCCGGACCATGGGAAGACAAACGTGTGGCAATTTTCAACGCCTTCGATTTCCTGAACGCCAACAGGGACGATGGTCCGTCCGTGATAGGCCGCCATTGACTGAAGCACGGAACGGTAAGCGGCCGCAAACCTTAGGTCTTCGGCTTCAGCACTAAAAATAATGACCGCTCCATCAGGGATTCTTTCGGCCTCTTCTGGGTGATCGATGAGGTACCTTAGGAACTCGCTGGCGTATTGAAGGTTATTAAAAGAGATTCTGTTGGTCATGTCCTGTGAGCCTCCGAAGATACCAAGCCCTCATTTCTTCCCACTCGTGCTTGATGGTATCGATAGCATAGGTGACAACTTGCTTTAGGTCAAGCGGGATTGGTTGTTTCTCGCGCTTTCCCAAGATTGGGTCGACCAGATGCCAGTGAGCGGAGCCGCCGTGGGTATCAAATACGGCGATGTTGCGCCATCGCCCATCTATAAACCCATCATACCGTATCACAAATGAGACCATCTGGCCACGGTCTATCTCCATTTCAACCTCGCATCGATCTTCGTTGGTGATCGGAATTTCAAACTTTTTGGTCACAGGACATGCCCGATTAGCTCACCTCGATCGATCTTGGTTCTATTGCTCTGTTCACCATTTGACCGCCTGGTCAAGAGGCCGGGGGCTCACTATTGAGCACGTCGATGAGCCCGATCCTCGCACTTCCCATGTTCGCGGCGATTCTCTCGCCTTTGCAAGGAGTTGTCAAGGTTCGCCATGACCCGCTGTTTATCTGTCTGCTGCCAGGCAGGCCGGCAAATACTGCGGTTCTTCTCAGCGTAATCTTGTGAGACCTGGAACAATCCGGGCGCATGCCGAGCGCGTTGTGCGCTTATTGCATGGGATTTTCGCTGGCGTGCCTTGCCCTGATCGCCTGGGCGCGGGTTTCCAGCTTTGCTGCTTCCATCGCCCGGTTTGTCTTCCGCAACAGGGCCGCATATCGCTCCAGGGTCGCCGCCACCTCCGGGTGCTTTGGGCCAAGCGTCTTTTCCTGGATCGCCAGCGCCCGTTGAAAAAGCGGCTCGGCCCGCGCGTACCGACCATCACTGAAATACAGCCCCGCCAGGCCATTGAGCCCTTTAGCCAGGTCCGGATGGGTTGGCCCCAAGGCCTTCTCCCATGTT
>DATMXF010000244.1:0-9325 GCA_035561835.1 Patescibacteria group bacterium | reverse complement strand
CCCCCGCCTCCCGCACCCTGGGCGGAACCGATGGTGACCGACGGTGTCGACGGTGCGACCAACGCCGCGTCAAGTCGGCCCGCTCCACCACGGCCTGCCGGGCTAGAGCCAACTTCGCCATCTCCGTCAGAACTCAGCAGGACCGGCCCTGACGGTAGACCGCCCACTGCAAAGGCACCACCCGCTGCATGTGATTCACTGGCAGGCACACCGACACTCTTAGGCTCGGCAACCCGATCATCCGACGCCGTTGATTCCGTTGCCTGAGCCATGAGATCAGGCGAAGGTGGTGAGACGCGAGGCTGGGCTGTCACTTTCGAATTGACGGCTTGCGTCGTCGGCCCCGGCGCGGCCGGTTGTCTGGTGTGAGTCCGGTCAAGCCGTCCAGACGAAGCGGACGATTCAGCCTCGCTTCCAATAATAGTCACAACAAGAGGCTTGGGAACCGATGGGACCGTGGGAAGCCCAACACTGATGAGAATCCAGGCGAAGATCAGGTGGAATCCGGTAGAACTGAAGAGAAATCGCCTCAACGAAAGCGATCTGGTCTGCGATCCAACCAGTAATGTCATGACAGGATGGACCTCATCGTGGGCCCGGTCGATCTCGGCATGGTCTCCTTGACGTCCAAGCGCAAAAGCATCCTTTGGAGTCATACACTAATTATAGCGCATACGCCCGAAGCAAGAGAAGAGTTTTTTCCTTAAGTATGCCTTAGTAATCTTAGAATCGATAACTGGCGCCGACCAGGACGTTGATGGGCGGAGCGGGGTTCAGGAAGCGTTCGATCGGCTCCCCGGCAACTTTCGCATTGGGCGCGAAGGTCCCAAACGTCTCATAGCGGTTGTCGGTCAGATTGTTGATTTTCACGAATCCATTAAATTGCTTCCAGTGGAGATCGAGACCGGCGTTCAAGATCACATAGTCGTCGAGCTTCGCCTGGGTATTGGCCTCGTCGCCTCGGAGGAACTGATCGCCGATGTAGCTCAGGTCCAGCGAGAGGGACAACCATTGGTAGAGATGGTAGCGAAGACCAACATTCACTCGGTGGCTCGGAGTCATGGGGATGTCGTCACCCGCGTTGACCTGCTGAGGCATGCCGGGCGTCCTGGGCGAGGCGAGCCGGATGCTGTCCCGAAATGTCGCCCGGGTAAGCGTATAGTTGACGTACGTCTCGAGCAAGTTTCGGAAGATCCCGCGCAGACCGATCTCGACCCCCTGTCGTCGGGTATTCCCCACGTTCTGGAAAAAGACGGTCAACTCAGCCGGGTCGGAGACCGAAAAGATGTCATCTCGCACATCGGACCGGTAGAGCGCCACATTCCCCTCCAGCCAGGGCAGAGGGCGCGCCCGGAACCCCACTTCGTAGTTGTGGGTCCGGACGGGACTGAGCTTGAAGAAACCGGTATCCGGGGCTACGCCCGCCTGCAGGCCGACGCAAGGAGAGTCGGGATCGGCGCAGGTCAGTTCCAGGAAGGCCGGGACACGATACCCTTGTGAGTACGAGAAATAGAGCCCGTAGTGATCCGAGAGATTATAGTTGATACCGGCCCTGGGAAGTGCACGACTGAATGAGGCCCTCCCCGACGCCTTGCCTGGCTCTTCAGGACTTGAGTCGGTGATGTTGTGCCGGACGTAATCGACTCGAAGCGCACCGGTTACGAACAGGCTGTCGTCCGACAGCAACAGACCACGTCCCAGTTCGGCGGTATCCTGGATATACGCCCCCACGGTATCCTGTTTGTCCGAGAGGACGGAGGCAAGCGCTTGCTCCGGACATGCGTCATCAGGATCTTGCCCCGCGGCAAGCGCCTCATCCCGGCATCGCCGGCGAGATCGATCGTTCTGCTCCTCGAAGACTCGGATATCCACGTCGTGACGTGCGCCCTCAACCCCAAGGGTCAGGCTATTTTTGCGCCCCCAGAATCGGCCCTCATGCGCCAGTTGAATGGTCCCGCCACCTGAGAAGGTGTCGTTAAACAGACGACTGTTCTCGCTGAGCAGACTGACATTGAACTGCTCAGTCTCAAGACTTCTGACGAAGCCGTTGAGAGCCAGGGAGAAGCCCCCGCCGAGTCGCTGGTGGACGTTGAGCGTCCCCATGTGGAGATTCGGATTAAAGAAATCTCCCCCGGTGAAGTTCTGCGCTCGATCGACCTTCAGGACACTCTCGGGTAAGGTCCCGGCCTGCAAGATTCTGTTGTTCTGAAACTGATAGGAGAAGGTGATGTCGGTGCCGCCGTGACGGAATCCCAGCTTCCCGAATGCCTGTGACAGGCGACTGTCGGTTTGCTCCCTCCAGCCATCCTCATCGAACTGGCTTCCGGCGAAATAATAATCGATGAGCCCGGCTGTTCCGCTGATGTGCCCTCCGGCTTTCCGGCGACCATAGCTGCCGCCCGACATCTCAGCCTCGATCTCCCGTTCCGGACCGCCCCGCCTGGTAATGATATTGACGGAGCCGGCCAAGCTGTTCCTGCCGAAGACGGCCATCGGGCCGCGGATCAACTCGATTCGTTCCACATGGTCAAGTGGCAAGAGATCGAAATTGATCTCTTCGACAGCCGGCTCGTTCACCCGGACCCCGTCCACAAAGACGCTGATCCCCTGGGGGATGCCGGTCACCGAGCTTCCGGTAAAGCCTCGGAAGGAGAGATCGAACTGTTGGGAATTTCCCTGCTGGTCATTGAGATGCACCCCGGGGAGTCGTTGCATGAACTCCTGGAGGGTCCCCGCCTTGGATCGCGCGATCTCCTCACCCGTGATCACCTGAACGCTGGCCGGTATCTCAGCCATAGAAAGTGGAACCTCGGGAAGGCGGGCCGGAGCTGTCACGAGAATTTCAGGGAGAGGGACGACCTCCTGCGAAGTTTCGGGTTCCTGAGCCAGCGCGCTGTCACCCCAATGGCCGATGATCAACCCTAGGAATATTCCGACGAACCGAGTTCGCCCTCCCCTCATAGCGTCACCCTCCCAGGATCCCCAGAGATACAAGAGATACATGAGTTAGTTCGAGCAGATGTTTCCTTTGAGAAGTGTCCGTGTTGCAACACCCATGCCGGATAGAAGCCAGGGTGATTGGCGGATAACGTCTTGAATTATTGGGAGAGATTCGAAGGTGCAGCAGCATCCTGCGCGAGAAGATCCGGTTGATTTCAACCGGTGGTTGCTTTCAACCGGCTACCCCACGTTCACCGGCACCAGCACCATCGTATCGTTGCCGAAGATATCGATCACCTTTACGGCGACAGTATAGCGGCCTTTTGCAGTGTAGGTGTGCAGTGCGGAGATCAGTTCCAGCTCGCGTTCCTTGCGGGTGCGGAAGCTCTGCCATTCGTTTTCGAAAATGTAGCTACCCGTCCAGCGTTCCTCGAATTCTGGTTCTTCAACGCCAGCCGTAGGTCGGGTTAGCGCAGCGTAACCCGACGTCTCGGTGGTCATTTCCGCCATCGGGTTACTTCTCCGGCAGCGCCTTACCCTGTTGAATATGCCGGATCAGGTCGCGCTTCTCGGCGTCGGTCAGGTCGTAAGTCTCTTTGGGCTGGCGGGCCATAGTCAGGCGGCGAGTGCGTCTTTGAGCGACTGCGTCAGTTCGGGAGCGGCGCGCCGGAGCGTCGCATCTTCCGTGACGAGCTTTACTTCCAGTTCCCGAGCCGCCACAAGGAAGAGGGCATCGTAGATTGACACCTTGTAGGTCATCGCGACGACCAAGGCTTGATGGTGGGTGACGGTGGTCAACCCTGGACTCAGGAAGGCCTCAGCCTCATCGAGCTGCGCCAGCGCCTCACGCTCGCTGGTCAGCCCCATACGCACGTAAGTCGCCATGACGTTAGCGAATTCTATCAATGCAAAGGACTCGGTGCGCCAATCCCAATCTTTTTCCAGCAAGCGGCGCGCCGCGTGCGTCCAATCATTCTCGACCCACAATGAGACCGCGATGTTGGTATCGATCAACACCATCGTCGACGACGCTCAGTTCCGCCCTTCAGCGATGGCGGCTTCAATGTCCTCAATGGTCGGACGGTATCCGCTCGCCAGCTTGAGCGGCGGTGACAGCTTTGGGGGCTGGCGGGGTGTCACGAGCCCGGACTCGATCAGGCTCACCACCTCCTTGGTGACGGAGCGATGGTGGCGCTGTGCCTGTGTCTTCAAGCGCGCGTGTAGTTCTTCGGGAAAGTTTTTAATGACCAACGTGCTCATCGAAAATCCCTCCAGATAGGTATCAAAAGACTAGCTTTAGTATAGCATATGGCTTCCATTTATCAATCCTGATAATCTCGGAACGCTTGGAGCAGCCATGTCGAGGTTAACCCTAGACTGCCCGGATCGTTTTCCTTACAGTGTCTAACTCTGAGGGTCAGCTGTGGATCCGGCGGGAGGGCGGGTGATCCCGTGCTTCTGGATCCGATAGCGGAGTGCCTCGCGGCCGATGTGCAGCTTGCGGGCAGCTTCTGCGACGTTGCCGCCTGTCAGATCGAGCGCTTGCCTGATCAATTGCTGCTCGATCTTCTCCAGATCGACACCCCGCTCGGGAAACTGTATCTCCAGCGCCTCATCGGTGCCGGCAGGACTGTTTTGTCTTCGGCTCGCAATAACAGGGAAGGAGGTATCGAGACCAAGAGCCGAGGGACCAATCTCTTCTTCATCGCAGACCAAAAGCGCCCGTTCGACCAGATGCGCCAGTTCGCGAACATTGCCGGGCCAGCGGTACTTTCTGATGGCTTGGAGGGCGGAGTCCGAGAACCGCCTTGCAGAAAGCGAATACTTATGCGTCAGTCGCTCCAGAAAGTAGTTGGCCAATAGGATCACGTCCTCATCACGTTCTCGCAACGGTGGCAACTTTACGGTAAGCACCTTCAGACGGTAGTACAGATCCTGGCGAAATGCGCCGGTCCTGACTTCCGCCTCGAGGTTGCGGTTGGTAGCCGCAATGATGCGGACATTGATCTTCCGCTCCCTGAGACTCCCCAGCCGACGTACCTGCCTTCGCTCGATCGCCTTCAGCAGTTTCGACTGAAGGTCAAGACTCAGTTCCCCGATCTCGTCCAGAAAGAGCGTCCCGCCGTCCGCCGCCTCGATCAAGCCGGGCTTCGCAACTGCCGCGCCCGTAAAGGCGCCCTTTTCATACCCGAACAGTTCTGCCTCTGCAAGTTCCTTCGGGATCGATGTACAGTCAATCTCGACGAACGGCTGCCCGGCGAGACTTCCTCGGCGATGAATTGCCCGTGCCGCAAGATCCTTTCCCGTCCCGGTCTCTCCCAGCAGGAGTACCGTGGGCAATTCGCCAGCAGACCTGGGCTCGAACTGCGCGATCCTCTCGATCAACTCGATGGCCTGCTTCATCTTTGGAGAGACACCGATGATCTCGCACTGGTGGGCCTGCTGAATCTCTTTACGTTGAAAGTACGAGAGACGTTCCTTCAGGCGACGGGTCTCCAGCGCCTTTTCGATCACAAAGGTGAGTTCATCGTGATCGATCGGCTTCTGGATATAGTCGTATGCGCCATCCTTCATGGCGGCTACGGCGCTTTCAACGCTGCTATAGGCAGTCATGATGATGACAACGATGCTGCCATCGAGGCTTACGATCCTCCTCAGCGCCTCCAGCCCACTCATGCCGGCCAGCTTGATGTCCAGCAGGATCAGATCGGGCCGCTCCTCCTCAAGGGATGCGATCCCCTCCTCGGCGCTCGAAAGACTTCTGCACTCGTAGCCATGTCTGCCGAGGGTATGCGCCACGGAGCGAGCAAATACGACCTCGTCGTCAATGATCAGGATCCTAGCCATCGCGTTCGGCTCCTTGAGAATGGGGCAGCGGAAGGATGATCTGAACGGCGGCCCCACCCTCCAGACGGTTTGACACGGTGAGGCTCCCTCCGTGAGCGCTGGCAACCTTCTGGGCCATGGTCAGGCCAAGCCCTACGCCGTCGCTCTTCGTCGTAAAGTATGGGGTCAACACCTTCTCGATCATCTCAGGAGGGATCCCTGTGCCATTGTCGGTCAGCTCGACCGCTATACCCGTCGGCTTCTGACCTTCCCGGATCAGTCTGGAGGCGATCCCAATTCGCCCCTCCTGGGGTGTCGCCTCGCATGCATTGGTCAGCAGGGCGATGAAGGCCTGTTCAAAGTACCCCTCGTCAAGGGGAACAAGCGGCAGCGCCTTGGCAAGGCTCAACTCTACCCTGATCCGCTTTCCCTCAAGCGTCGGGCGGACGATATCCAGCGCCTGTGCCACCACCCGGTTTAAATCGGCCGAAGCAAGGGTCGGCGTAATCGGTTTCAAGGCGAAGAGAAAATGGCGCACCCATTGGTTTAGGCGATCTACGCCCTCCACAACGTTCTGAAGCGTGAGTCGAATCGCCGCGGACTGGTCCGATCCTGTGAGGGCTGCCTGAGCAGTAGACCGGATGCTCGCCAATGGGTTACGGATATTGTGTGCAACATAGGCAGAGAGTTCGCCGGCCGCCGCTAATCGTTCGGCTTGAAGCAAGCGCTCCTGAATTCCCTTCAGCGACTGAGCCATCCGATTGATCGAGGCCGCCAACTCACCCAATTCATCCTGTGAGCTAACCTGGAGGCGATGAGTCAGTTCCCCGGTGCTGATGATCGCGGTCGCACGACCGATGGCTTGCAGAGGCTTGACTAACCATAGTTGCGTTCCAAAAAGTAACCCGGCACCCCACGCGAGGGCAAGTAGCACGACAACCCCGGCCAGTAGTTCCCCCTGAGTCGCGACGGCGCGGGTCCGTTGCATCGACTGCTGTGCGGCTGCATCATAGTAGGCCCGCAGCCGGTCAATCTGTTCGTCTTGGCGCGTAAACGCTACCTGTTCCAGCTCCCGTTCGACCCGCTGGATGGCCTGCTCACGAGCCCCATTCTCGAGGAGTTTAAAAATCTCTCTCACGAGCTTCGTGACCTGCCGGTGCGCCACCTCGAGCTCCTGGATTCGATCCTGCTCCGCGCTCGATTGGGAGTGCTTCTGAAGGTCCGCCAACTCCCCCTCTACCATCGCTCCCAGGCTCTCGAACTCTCCCCGCGCAGATCGATCCCCACTCACGAACCGGTCGAGAATCTCCTTGATCTGCCGATACAGGTCGCCTCGCAGCCGCTCGGCCCTCAGGCCTTGCGCGTGGGAGAAGGTCAGGTCCTGTACCGCCGTCTCCCAACTTCGAAGCGCCCAGACCATGACAAGCCCGATGCAGACCACCAGAGTAAAGATGACCAGGTATCCGATGCGGAGCTTTGTGCGGATCAGCATGGGTCAGAAACAGCCTTTAGCTATCAGCGCTCAGCTAAACGGTTTGGGCTGGAGGCTGAATGCTGATTGCTGCTCTTGTTAGAACCGTACTCTCACGCCACCGTGTACGAGCAGCGGGGTGCCGGTGGTGATGATGCCATCGGCTGTCTTGCCGGCCTCGTAATCTCGGTCGAAGAGGTTCTCTACCGCGAAGAAAATTTCTCCTGCAGACAGCTTGGGGAGGGGGATTGGCCGCCACACCATAAGGTCCACTACGAAGTAGTCGCCGAGCTTCAGTGTGTTGAGGTCGTCCTCGAATTGATCCCCGATGAACCGCCCCTGAACAGATACGTTAACGAGAGCCGGGTTGGTGTAGCCCAGCTTCAAGGTAAACTGATGCCTCGGAACCTGGGCGATCCTTTTTCCCTCCAGCTCCGGCTGGTTCGGGGCGCTCAAGACGTCAGTATGATTGTACAGATAGCTGCCTGAGACAGCCCAGCGCGGAAGCGGATGATATTCGAGTTCGGCCTCGATCCCCCTGATCCGCGTTCTGTCCAGGTTTTCTCGCTGCCGACAGACACCGCCAACCGGGACGAAGCCGCAAGGCTCCATAACGGCTCCTTGACCGACCCCCTTGGTGACGTTGACGACGGGGTCCTTCACCTCATTCCAAAAAGCGGTCAGCCGACCGAGAAGGTTGCGCATAATACTGTAGTCCATCCCCACCTCCCCCCCGATCAACCGCTCCGGATTCAGATCTGCGTTGGCTTCGGTAATGTCGTTTCGGACCCTGAAAGGGCGAAACTGCTCATTGATGGTCGGCGCCCGAAATCCCTTATAAAAAGAGCTTCGCAGCGAGAGTTGATCGGTGGCATGGTACAGGAGCGCCACCTTGGGGCTGAAGGCGAATTCGTCCCGATCAGAGAACTGATTATTTCGAGTGATCGCCCCGGTTTGTTTATTCCTCTCAATGCGGGACGCATCGAAGCTCTGCCAAGAATCGAACCGACCCGCAATAGTCACCTGCCATCCTGGCGCGGGAGTAAAAATATCCTGAAAGTAGGCGCCCGTTAAGACCTGTTCTCCTCCGGCCTTCCGTCGTCTGGTGAAATCTTTGATGGTTTGATTAAATGTGAAATATTCGTTGGTTTCTCCATCGATCCACCTCACATCGGTTCCAGCCGTAAGCAGATGGGACTGAAAGATCCGTTTCGACCACTGCAGGTTTACCCCGGCATCTGTTGAGGGCACATCGAACTGATCGAGCGCCGGGGTTTCCGAGTTTCGATCGGGCGTCGCGGAGCTGAACGTACTATCGAACGTCTGGAGGTGAGAGAAGAGTGTGAGCTGCCAGTCGCTGCCATCGGCGGTCTTCATCCGGCCTCCGGTTGCCACATAGCCGGTCTCGGTCTCATTATTCTGAAGCGGGGTCCCGTTGCCGCGATCTTCCCGAAAGAAGGTACCGGCGAGGAAGAGCGATGAGGTCAGAGAAGGCGTGTATTCCAGTCGACCATTAAAGGTCTTATGGCTGGAGTCGGCATTGACATCGATCTTCCCCCGCTGACTCTTCTTGACGATCTTATAGCCGTCAGTGTCGAAGAAGTTGCCCTCAAGAGAGATACCCCATGGGCCGGTCACGTGACTCACCAGCAGATCCGTATCGACGGTATTGCGTGTTCCGCCATCAACCTTGAGTTGGGCAACCCGCGCCTCGGGCCGCCTGGTGATGATATTAATGACACCGCCCAGCGCATAGTTGCCCCAGACACCCGAACCGCCCCCGCGCGCAACCTCAATCCGCTCGATGCTCTCCAGAGGCACCTTGCTCCAGTAGACCCAGCCGCCGAACGGATCGTTCAGCGGAACCCCATCCAGCAATACCAGCGTCCGACTCACGCCGCTGGGCCCGATCCCGCGAAGCGAGACGCCCTGCGTCGTCGGATGGGTGACCAGACTGCTGCTGCGACGAAACAGACTGAACCCCGGGA
Source organism: Patescibacteria group bacterium (assembly GCA_035561835.1). GTDB lineage: Bacteria > Methylomirabilota > Methylomirabilia > Methylomirabilales > Methylomirabilaceae > Methylomirabilis. The sequence continues at coordinate 100 of DATMXF010000244.1, read as the reverse complement.
TCTGCCGCAGCAGATCGTCTACCGTCCTGGCCGGCGATTGCTCGATATCTTCTCGCGTGATGACCGTGACATTAGCCGGAACGTCCCGCAGCCGCTGCTC
>DATMXF010000243.1:0-2389 GCA_035561835.1 Patescibacteria group bacterium | reverse complement strand
CGTCGGCTCGCCATCGTCCCGGGTCATGCTCACGCCATCCGACCAGTGGCGAAAATAGGAAAGGTCAAGCTCGAAGCAACCTCCGGGCTTGAGGTGGATGAGCTGCCGAATCTCCTCCACGTAGTCGGGGCTCCCATACGGGGCGAGCCCCATGACCTTGAACTCGTCGCCGTACTTGAGGAAGCCGAGGTACTGGGTGAGCGCCAAGTACATAAGGCCCAGCGAGTGCGGGAAGTAGACCTTTTCGAGGACGTCGAGCCGAGTGCCGCGACCAACCGCGAGCGAGGTGCTGACAAAATCGCCGAACCCGTCGATGGCGCAGACCGTCGCCTCCTCGAAGGGCGACGCGAAGAACGCGCTCGCTAGATGTGCCGGATGATGCTCCACCCAGTTCACTTTCCCCGTGATCGCCTCACGCCTTACCCCCAACTCCTCACCCAGTATCCCGGCGATGTCCTGGACCTGGCGGTGGTTCCGGCCTCGATCCAGAATGAGCCGCGGACTCGGCCAGTGGCGGAGCGCGAAGAGCGCCTTACGAAGCAGGTTCGCCCTGGGATCGCGGGAGACTGCGAAGTGGTCGACCTGCTCCGGCATGACGCCGGCCATCTCGAGGCAGACGCGGATCGCCTCCCGCGGGAATCCGGCCCAGTGCTTCACACGGCGGAAGCGCTCTTCCTCGACGGCGGCGACAAGTGCGCCGTCGCGAAGCAGCACGGCCGAGACATCGCCGTGGTAGGCGTTGATCCCAAGGATATTCACCCCTTTCTCCCTAAACCCCTACCCGAAGAGGACCAAACTGGTTGACAAGTAACCCATAATAGACTATAAACTGTGTGAATGGAGGTGTGATATATGAAAACCAAGTTGTCACCTAACATAGTCCGTCGGAGCGTGGCCTTACCACGCCAGCTCGTCGAGGAAGTGAGCGCCCTGGCCCCTCCGGAACTCCGCCAGAACCTCAATCGGCTTGTCACTGTGGCTCTCCGAGAGTTTGCTGCGCAACAGAAGGCGCGAGCTTTCGAGGAAGCCATGGCTCTTATGGCCGCAGATCCAGCGATCTACGCCGAATGTGCGGCAATCTCCAGAGACTTCGCCACCACTGAGGCCGATGGCCTGAAGAATGATTAGCCGCGGCCAGATCTACATCGTGAACCTCAGTCCCACCCACGGCCGAGAACAGGCTGGCCGTCGACCTGTTCTCGTCGTCTCAGCGGATGCCATCAACCGCCAGCCCCTTGTCGTCACGGTAGTCGTTGGCACCGACGCAAAGAATATGCCTCGTGACTATCCGACAAACGTCCGGGTAACGGCCAAGGAGACGGGCCTTCCGCAAGACACAGTATTTCTGTGCTTTCAGATTCGCTCTCTGGATCCGGCCCGTTTGCTTGACCCGAAGACCCACCGTCAGAATCTCGCAGGGACAATGCCACCAGCTCGTATGGCGGAGGTGGAAAGAGCCATCAGGCTGGCACTCAACCTGTAAGCCCCCACGTTGGTCTCTGCTCCGGAGGCCAGCGCTACCGCTGCCATCTCCAGACACGCCCGGATGGCGTCCCGCGGAAATCCCGCCCAGTGCTTCACGCGGCGGAAGCGCTCTTCCTCGACTGCGGCGACGAGTGCGCCGTCGCGAAGCAGCACGGCCGAGACGTCCTCGTGGTAGGCGTTGATGCCCAAGATGATCATGTATTCACTTTGACACACGAAGTAACATGTGATATATGTGAATCACAATACGTAACAAGAAAGAACAACAACAGGATGAACCTTCTGACTGCAAAACAAACCGCTCAAAAGCTGGGCGTAACCCTCGGCACCCTCTATCGCATGGCGCGCGCCGGCGTTATTCCGGCCGTTCGGATCGGAACGGGCCGCGGTCTGCGGTTCGATTTTGAAGAGGTGAAGTCCGCACTGACCCGCTCGCCGTCGGCCGTATCATCCCATCGAAAAGACGCGGACGACCCGCTGTTTCACCTCCCGAAACTTGCCATTGAAACCGGGATCAAGGACCTTGCGCAACATCATGATCATTATCTCTATGGCATTTCCATCAAGCCGGCCGTGAGTCCCTCGAGACGATGAGCTCGAAGCCATCACGGATTTTTGTAGACACCGCCGCCTGGCTGGCGTTAGTCAATAAAAGCGATCTCCTCCATCAACGGGCAATCAGAGTGCACCAGGACCTGCTCTCACAAGGAATTGCGTAACTGACGACGGACTATGTGCTGACGGAGGTGGCCAACAGCCTGGCCCGTCCCCCTTACCGAACGTCCGTCATCCGATTCCTGGATACGATCTTCTCCTCCAAGAGCGTCACGATCCTCACCGTCACGCATTCCCACTTCCTCCGAGCCTGGCAGCTTTACAAGCGTCGGCTCGATAAGGAATGGGG
>DATMXF010000242.1:0-9618 GCA_035561835.1 Patescibacteria group bacterium | reverse complement strand
CCAGCCGCTCCTCACCATTTACAGTCCGGATCTGGTCTCGACCCAGGAGGAGCACCTGCAGGCGTTGCGAGCGAGGGAGACGCTGGCCAAGAGCCACTTCGCGGATATCGTCTCTGGGGCGGAGACGCTGGTGAATGCCTCGAGACGGCGTCTGCAGTACTGGGACATCAGCGACGAGGAGATCGCCGATCTTGAGCGAACAGGGACACCACGCAAGAGTATGACGATTTACTCGCCCATCAATGGGGTCGTGATCGAAAAGATGGCTGTTCGCGGTAAGAAGGTGATGCCCGGTGAGAACCTGTACAAGGTGGCCGATCTTTCCACTGTTTGGGTCCAGGGGGAGATCTACGAATATGAGGTCCCCTTGGTTAAGCTTGGCCAGTCGGCAAGCGTCACGCTGGCCTCGTACCCAGGCGAGCTCTTCCATGGCAAGGTTAGCTACATCTACCCGGTCCTGACAGAGAAAACCCGGACCGTCAAGGTCCGCTTTGAGCTCCTCAACACCAAAGACTGGAAGCTGAAGCCGCAGATGTACGCCAATGTCGCGTTGAAGATCCCGTTCGGCAAGCGTCTGGCGGTGCCCGATGAGGCACTCCTGGACAGCGGCACCCAGCAACTGGTTTTCATCGACAAAGGGCAGGGGACGTTCGAGCCTCGCGACGTCAAGGTAGGCGCACGGGCAGATGGTTACGTTGAGATCCTGAGCGGTCTGTCGGCCGGCGAGCGCGTGGTGACCTCGGCGAACTTCCTGATCGACTCCGAGAGCCAGCTCAAAACCGCCGTCGGCGACAAAGGGAGCATGCCCGGCATGGAGATGGGAAGAAAATAAGGTGCGCAGCGTGAGGTGCATAGTTCGGGATGTGAACGGCGGCGTACTCTGCTTAATCTCGCCGTACGTCCGTGTACGGCTCGAATCGACGCTGGCAGGCTCCACTGTCCATGCTTCGCCTGCCATCGACGACGCGTCGCACACCACCGCCCACACCCTTGAACGCGATTCCGAGGAATACCCCATGCGGCTACGGCCGCACCACGGTACACGAAAACCCCCTCAATCCCCCTTTACGAAAGGGGGAGGTAAGGAAACATAGAAGTCTCCCCCTTTTTTGAAAGGGGGGTCAGGGGGGTTTGTCTGAAGCTGACTGCTGAACGCTGTTTCGAGGAAATCCGATGATCTCGCGATTGATCGAGTGGAGTGCTACCAACCGATTCATCATCGGCCTCTTTACCCTCGTCGCTGTCGCCTGGGGGATCTGGGCTCTGCGACACACGCCCTTGGATGCCATCCCTGACCTGTCAGATGTTCAGGTCATCGTTCAAACGGAATGGGCAGAGCGGAGCCCGACACTGGTGGAGGACCAGGTCACCTACCCCATCGTAACCTCCCTGCTTTCGGCTCCAAAGGTCAAGGCAGTCAGAGGCTTCTCCTTCTTCGGCGCATCCTTCGTCTATATCATCTTCGAGGATGGTACCAACCTCTACTGGGCCAGGAGCCGCGTACTCGAGTATATGCAAGGGGTCAAAGACAGACTTCCACAGGGCGCTACTCCAGTTCTGGGGCCGGATGCGACCGGCGTAGGCTGGGGGTTCGAGTATGCGATCGTGGACGAGACCGGCCGGCACGATCTGGCCCAGCTTCGTACGCTGAACGACTGGTACGTTCACCACTGGCTTCTAGCGGTGCCCGGCGTGGCCGAAGTAGCACGGGTTGGCGGCTTCGTCAAGCAGTATCAGGTCTCGATCGATCCCGCTACCCTTCTCGGCTTCAAGCTTCCTCTGGAGCGGGTGATCGAGGCGATCCGGAAGGGGAACAACGACACCGGAGGCCGAGTGGTGGAGTTTAGCGGACGGGAGTACATGGTCCGCGGCCTCGGCTATATCAAGTCCATCAAGGACATCGAGGCGATTGTCGTCGGCACTGACGAACGCGGCACTCCGGTTCTCGTCCGGGACATCGGCCGGGTGGGTCTCGGGCCTGACATCCGCCGAGGCACCGCCGAACTTAATGGTCAGGGTGACGTAGCCGGCGGGATCGTCGTAATCCGGTATGGCGAAAACGCCCTGGATGTCATCCAGCGGATTAAGGAAAAGATCAAGACGATCACTCCGTCGCTGCCGGAGGGCGTCAAGATCGTCACCACCTATGACCGATCCGACCTGATCTACCGCTCTATTGCCACACTCAAGGAGAAGCTGATCGAGGAGAGCCTGATCGTCAGTCTCGTGATCATCGTGTTCCTCTTTCATTTTCGAAGCGCGCTGGTGGTGATCCTGACCCTGCCGGTTGCCATCCTGATGTCGTTCATCGCCATGTACTACATCGGCGTCGGCTCGAACATCATGTCTTTAGGCGGGATCGCCATTGCGATTGGCGCCATGATCGACGCTGCCATCATCATGGTGGAAAATGCTCACACTCGACTGGAAGAATGGGAGCGGGAGGGGCGTCCGATCGACCGGACCCGCCTTCTGATCGAAGCAGCCCAACAGGTGGGGCGTCCGCTCTTCTTCTCATTGCTGATCATTACGGTCTCCTTCCTTCCGGTCTTCACTCTGGAGGCACAGGAGGGCCGCCTCTTCCGTCCGCTGGCCTTTACGAAGACATTTTCCATGTTCTTTGCGGCCTTCCTCGCCGTTACACTTGGACCGCTGCTTATGGTCCTCCTGATGCGGGGGAAGATCCAGCCGGAGGAGAAGAACCCGATCAACCGCTTCCTGATCTGGGCGTATCAGCCTATAGTTCACCTCGCGCTCAGGTGGAAAAAGATCGTGCTCGGCATGGCCCTCCTCGCCATAGCCGCCACTGTCCCGGTCTTCCTGAAACTCGGCTCGGAGTTCATGCCGCCGCTGTATGAAGGGACGCTTCTCTATATGCCGACGGCCCTACCAGGCGCCTCGATTGCCCAAGTCTCCCAGCTCCTCCAGATCCAGGACCGGATCATCAAACACTTTCCCGAGGTCGAGTCGGTCTTCGCCAAAGGGGGGCGCTCCACCAGCGCCACCGATCCCGCGCCTTTGGAGATGATCGAGACGGTCATCAACCTGAAGCCGGAGAAGGTGTGGCGGAAGGGGATGACGGTCGAGAAGCTGATCGACGAACTGGACACAGCGCTCCAGATTCCAGGTGTGAGCAACGCCTGGACCATGCCGATCAAGGCCAGGACCGACATGCTCAGCACCGGGATCCGAACCCCGGTCGGGATCAAGGTCCTCGGACCGAAGCTTGAAACGATCCAAAGCATCGGCCAGGAGATTGAGACGGCGCTCAAGCATGTCCGAGGCACCAGGAATGTCTTTGCCGAGCGCGTGGTGGGCGGTTTTTACCTGGACTTCGACATCAAACGAGACGAAATCGCGCGATACGGTCTTACCATCGCCGACGTGGAGGACGTGATCGAGACTGCCGTCGGCGGCAGGATGGTGACGACAACGATCGAAGGGCGAGAGCGGTTCCCGGTCAACGTTCGCTATTACCGAGGGCTCCGCGACAGTCTGGATGATCTGAGGCGCGTATTGGTTTCGACCCCTATGGGTGCCCAGGTCCCGATTACGCAGCTCGTCGATCTGAAGCTCTCGAGCGGCACCACCCTGATCCGGAGCGAGGCCGCCGAGCTGGTCGGCTACGTCTATGTCGATGTCGCGGACCGGGACATCGGCAGCTATGTTGCCGATGCCCAACAGGTGGTGACTGAGCAGGTAAAACTTCCCCAGGGATACCATCTCATCTGGAGCGGGCAGTTCGAGTATATGGAGCGTGCCAAGGAGCGGTTGAAGATCGTCATCCCGCTCACCCTACTGATCGTATTCGTGCTGCTCTATTTCAACACGGCGAGCGTCACGAAGGTCTTCATTGTGCTACTTGCCGTCCCGTTTTCTCTCATCGGCGCCTTTTGGCTCATCTATCTCTTGGGATATAATCTGAGCGTGGCGGTCTGGGTCGGGATCATCGCCCTGGCCGGTGTCGATGCCGAAACGGGGGTCATCATGCTCCTGTACCTGGATCATGCCTACGAGAAACGGCTGGGTGCGGGGCGGATGCGCACCATGACAGATCTCCATGAGGCGATCAGCGAGGGGGCCGTGAAGCGAATTCGCCCGAAGATGATGACCGTCATGGCGATTCTGATGGGGTTGCTCCCGATCATGTGGAGCCACGGCGCCGGCGCGGACGTCATGAAACGGATCGCCGCCCCCATGATCGGTGGCGTTGTCACGTCGTTCATCCTTGAGCTCGTCGTGTACCCCGTCATCTTCGAGGTCTGGCGTAGCCGCCAGCTCGCGCGAACTGGTACGACACAGACTCTTCACGAGGGGGAAAGCTAGAGGCGGAACTATGGCAAACGAAGAGAGCGCGGGAGCGAGCACGCCGGAGACGGTCGCGCCCGAGACGCTCGAGCGGCTGAAAGCGGTTGTTTGGGAGTACCGTGTCTGCTGGGAGGTGTGGCCTGAGCAGCTTGCAGGGGTCGGCCGCGGGCCGTTGCAGGTGGGCTTCGATCTTGTGCTGAATGGGGTTCATGGCCACGATAAGGATCGGCCTTCGCCCGGCTGTGAGAAGTGTCAGGTGATTTTCGGACACCTTCGCGAGATCGCGGAGTGGATCATGCCCAAGTTCGAGCGTCCCTCCCGATATGACATCCAGATCTTTGACCACGCGGTTCATTACGCTCCCGAGCGAGGCAATCGACCGGATGTCGCGCTGACCATCAAGATTCTTCATCGCTCGGAGATCGACAGACCGGTTGACGAATGCGAGGTGCGCTGCCTCAACGAGATGAAGCCGAAGCTCGCACAGCTCGGCGCTCAACACCGACACTGGGCAGATTCACCGACGAGGTAACCACTGTCGGCGCCTCCTTCTTGAGTCGCCCCGGTGTGTCACGGTTCCAGTCTAGGCTTCAAGTGGGGGCAAATATAAGGCAGTGACAAGGGAGGTGGCTAACGATGCGACCGAACAACCGACAAACCGGCAGAGTGGCGATGGCCGGACGCAGGGGAATAGAGGACGCTGAGGCGTTGCCCGCGATCGAGCGGTATCGTCGCGCCGTCAATTACTTGGCGGCGGCGCAAATCTACCTGCTTGACAATCCCCTCCTCGAAGAGCCGCTCCGACCCGAGCATATCAAGCACCGCTTATTGGGGCATTGGGGTACGGCGCCGGGGATCAATCTGATCTATCTCCACCTCAACCGGCTGATCGTGCGAACCAACGCCAGCATCCTGCTCGTGACTGGTCCGGGGCACGGGGCTGCAGCGAACCTAGCCAACATGTATCTTGAAGGTACGTTGACGGAATTTTTCCCGGAGCTGACCCAAGATCGCGCCGGGCTACAACGGTTCCTGAAATGGTTCTCGTGGCCAGACGCTTTCCCCAGCCACCTATCCCCAGGCTACCCGGGGGTAATCCACGAGGGTGGCGAGTTGGGGTATGCGCTGTCCACCGCCTTCGGTGCTGCCCTGGACAATGCGGACCTGATCGTGGCCTGCATCGTGGGCGACGGCGAGGCTGAGACCGGGCCGACCGCCGGAGCGTGGCATAGCAATAAGTTTTTGAATCCCGCCACCGACGGGGCTGTGCTACCCATCCTTCACCTTAATGGCTTCAAGATCGCCAACCCAACCATTTTCGGGACGATGACTAACGACGAGCTGAACGCGCTCTTCACCGGCTACGGCTATCTGACCAGGATCGTCGAGTTCAGCGATCACATTGATGCCGACCTGGATGCGGCCATAGCATGGGCCTACAGCGAGATTCGCGGGTTGCAGGAGGCGGCGCGATCTGGGACCCCGATCGAGCGGCCGCAGTGGCCAATGCTGATGCTCCGGACCCCTAAGGGCTGGACCGGGCCAAAAGAGCTTGACGGGAAGGCGATCGAAGGCTCTTTTCTCTCTCATCAGGTTCCTGTTAAGGATGCTAAGAGCAACCCCAATCACCTGAGGGCCGTGGAGACCTGGCTCCGGTCCTATCGTCCGGAGGAACTCTTCGACCGGGAGGGGCGGCCCATGGAGGATATCGTTGACCTCTGCCCCAAGGGGAACCGCCGCATGGCGATGAACCCGCATGGCTTTGGAGGTCGTATCCGGCGGCCCCTCGAGCTCCCATCGCTGGCGGAATACGCGGTGGACGTGAAGGCACGCGGCCAGAACCTCGTGAGTAATATGGGGGTCTTGGGGCAGTATCTTCGCGATGTGGTTCGGCTGAACCAGGAGGCGCGCAACTTCCGGATCGTCTGTCCGGACGAATTGGAGTCGAATCGCCTCGGCGCTGTGCTCGAGGCAACGAATCGGCAGTATGTGTGGCCGCTCCCAGAGGTCGCCGAGCACACCGGTCACGACGGACGGGTCCTCGAAGTGTTGAGCGAACACGACTGCCAGGGTTGGCTTCAGGGCTATTTGCTCACCGGACGACATGGTGTTTTTCCCTGCTACGAGGCCTTCCTGCCCATTGTGGACGGCATGATGAATCAGTATGCGAAGTTCCTGAAGGCCTCCCTCGAAATTCCCTGGCGTGAGCCGATCTCCTCGCTCAATTATCTCCTCACCTCCGAGGCCTGGCGCCAAGAGCACAACGGTTACTCCCACCAAGGGCCAGGCTTCGTCAACAATCTGCTCACAAAAAAGGGGCACACCTACCGAATCTATCTGCCACCCGACGCGAACTCCTTGCTGGGCACAATGGAGCACTGCTTGAGCGTGGCAAACTACATCAATCTGGTAATCGCCGGTAAGCAGGCGATGCCCCAGTGGCTTACGATGGACGAAGCGAAAGAGCACTGTCGGGTTGGCGCGTCAGTGTGGCGGTGGGCCAGCATCAATGAGGGAGAAGACCCGGAGATCGTACTGGCCTCTTGCGGCGATAACCTTACGCTGGAAGTGATGGCCGCGACCGACTTACTGCGTCACGAAGTCCCGGAGTGGCGAGTCCGGGTGGTGAATGTGATCGATCTGTTGGTGCTGGGAATCCCGCAAAAGTACCCGCTCGGCCTGGATGAGGAACGATTCCAGCGCCTCTTTCCCTTGGGGTGTCCGGTGGTTTTCAACTTCCACGGCTACACGGCTGCCATCAAGCAGTTGCTCTGGGAGCGGCCGCAAAACGACCGGTTCGACATCAACGGGTATCGAGAAGAGGGGACCACGACCACCGCATTCGACATGCAGGTGCGGAATCGCACGAGCCGCTACCATCTGATGATCCAGGTTGCGCAAAAGATGGCAGCCCGCAATCCTCGAGTGGCGGCAAAGGCGGAGGAGTTGATCCGGATTTACGAGCGTAAGCTCCACGAGCACCGCCTGTTCATCGATGCCAACGGGATCGACCCGTCGGAGATCACCGATTGGCAATGGCGGGATAGGTGATACTGCCTTGAGCATCCTGGTCATCAACGCTGGGTCGAGTAGCCTGAAGTTCGGGCTCTTCGACACCGATGCGCGCGAGACACTGGCATCGGGGATGATCGACTGGACCGCCGATCCTCAGCATGCGACCCTGATCGTTCAGCGGCCGGGGAAGGATGACATGCGGTCTGATATCGATGTGGCCAACCACCACGCCGCCCTAACCCATGCCTTGCACTCGCTGGCCGGACCCGAGCCGGACGGTTCGGACGACTGGTCGGCAGTCAGGGCGATTGGCCACCGGGTCGTCCATGGCGGCGCCGTCTTTCGGGAAAGCGTGCGCATCGACGGCAATGTGAAAGCCGCGATCGCCCGGTTAGCAGAGCTTGCGCCGCTACACAACCCGCCGGCTCTGGCGGGCATCGCCGCGGCCGAGATTGCCCTACCAGCGGTGCCTCAGGTAGCGGTATTCGACACCGCATTCCACTCCCACTTGCCCCCAAGCGCCTACGTCTATCCTCTTCCCTATGAGTGGTACACCGACTGGGGCGTGCGCCGCTTCGGCTTCCACGGCATCAGCCACGCCTACTGTGCCGGCTGCGCAGCGGAACTGCTGGGCCGGAACCTGTGCGACCTTCGTCTGGTTAGTTGTCACTTGGGCAACGGCTGCTCAGCGACTGCCGTCCATGGTGGCGTCTCGGTCGCCACAACGATGGGCTTCACACCGATGGAGGGCTTAATGATGGGCAGCCGACCGGGATGGGTCGATCCGGGTATCCTGGTCTACATCCAGCAGCGCCACGGTCTCACCCCGGCGCAGCTCGACGACCTCCTCAACCACCGGTCGGGACTCCTTGGGGTCTCGGGCATTTCTTCCGACTTCCGCCGGGTGGAGGCGGCGGCAAAGGAGGGGAATGACCGAGCCCGCTTGGCTATCGAGATGTACGCCGGACGGGTCCGATCAGCCGTGGGTGCCCTGGCTGTCACCATGGGCGGCGTCGAGGCCCTTGCCTTTACCGCTGGCGTGGGCGAGCACTCGGCAAGCCTTCGGGCTGCTGTCTGCGATGGCCTGGAGTGCCTGGGACTGCGACTCGACCACCAACGTAACGCTGCCAACCAGCCTGACACCGACATCGCTACGGCCGACTCACCAAGTCGCATTCTGGTGATCCACACCCGCGAAGAGTTGATGATCGCCCGTGAGACTTACCGCATCGCTTTCAACGCGAGGTGCGTCGCGACAATGTAACATATTCGTAGAAGCCGCCGGAGACGGCGGGGTTTACGGCCCAAGTTACCGCTTAAGGAGAATTCGGAGAAGATGGTAGTCGGAACGTGGATTGGCGAGGTCCAGGAGAATAACGCATGGGATCTGTTGTGGAAGACGCGGCAGGCCGCTGGAAGAGCGTGCTTTCGAGAAATTGAAGACGCGGCCTCAGCTTGGTGATCAGTCGATGCTCAGAGGATCGAGGGTGCGGTGTGTAAAGTCTTGAGCGGAACATGTCAACCTGAAATGCCAAACAGCAAGAATAGCAACGACTGAGGGGTGCAAATACGTGTGGAGGTCGTCAAGAGCTGGTATCCGTGGCCTTTCTCACCGAGGCATCGTGTTCCGTGGTATAGTGCAGGCGATAGCGAATCCCGTTCATTGGACACTTACGTGAGCCTGACCGTCAAGCCCCTCATCAGCACAAAGACCAAGATCGTTGCGACCGTCGGTCCGGCGAGTGAAACGGCCGAGCGATTGACTCAACTCGTCGAGGCCGGCGTGGCCGTGTTCCGGCTCAACATGGCCCACGGTCGGCGTGACTGGCATGAGGCCGTCCTCGGACGGATTCGTCGGGTCAGCGAGGATCTCGATCGCCCGCTGGCCATTCTGACTGACCTGGGCGGGCCGAAAATTCGGTTGGGGCCGATCGCCGGCGGGAGCGTGAATTGCGAGATTGGCCACCGGTTCCGCTTCGTCGTCGACCCAGCGGCGGCGTGCGGGCCAAATGATCTGACGTCGAGCCACCGCACGCTGGTCCAACAGTTGGAGGTTGGGGACGTGATCTTGCTGGTCGACGGCCTGGTCTCGATGCGGGTCGAAGAGAAGCAGGAAGGCGCCGTCGTCTGCCGTGTCGTCCAGCCCGGTGAGATTCGCTCGGGCGCCGGCATCAATGTGCCGGGCGTCCAGTTGCCTGGTGGAGCGCTTACCGAGAAGGACTATGACGACGTGCGCTGGGCGGCCGGGCATTCCGTCGATTTCTACGGACTGAGCTTTGTCCGCCGCCCGGAGGA
>DATMXF010000241.1:0-9450 GCA_035561835.1 Patescibacteria group bacterium | reverse complement strand
GTCTAATGGAGCAGAGGCCTTATCCGATAGAGACGCAGAGGGTTTTGTCGCGGTGGAGCCGGCTTTCTCTTTCGGGGGATCGGTCGGCTTTTGCGGATCCGGCAGGAGGAACTGCGCACCAAAAAGAATGACGGTCGCAAGCGCGACCGCTAACAATGCTCGAACCTGTGACGACATGTCACTCCTATCGCGAAGGCTGCAATCTCAAAAACGGCAGCCGCTTATTTGACCGGGTCGTATCCACCCTCGCACCACGGCTGACACCGGGCGAGACGGTGGGCGGCGAGAAACAGACCTCGCGCCAGTCCGTACCTGCCTATCGCCTCATCAGCATAATCGGCACAAGTAGGATAGAACCTACAGGCCGGCGGAAGCAGCGGCGACACAACCTTCTTGTACGCCAGCAGAATCCCTCTAACGATGCGTACTGGTGTCACCTGTCCTAACCGGTTCGGAGGAACTGGCGGGTGAGAGTCTTCGCGCATGCTCAAAGAGGTCTACAATCTGACCCCTCATATCGCGACGGCTAAGAGCCCCGATACCCTTTTTGGCGGTTATCAGAATTTCTACGCCCACGGGAAGCTGGTGGTAATTGAGCCGAAACGTCTCGCGCGCCAAGCGTTTTGCTCTGTTCCGAGCTGTTGCCGTGCCTGCGCGTGCCCCAAAAGCTAATTTGAGATCTTGTTTTTTAGTTGACGTAAACCGTGTATACAGCGTAAAATAACCGTTGTTAAAAACCCTTCTCATTCGAGCTGTACCGCTCGATCCCGGTCGTTGCATTGCTGTGATCGATCTCTAACGGTTGAAAATGGTTGGACCGGCGGCACTCAGCGGCGGCGAAGGGCGAGATTACACGGTGAGCCTTTTTCGGCCTTTTGCCCTTCTTCGCTTAATGACATTTCGGCCGTTAGGGGTGCTCATGCGAGCCAGAAAGCCGTGCGTTCGTTTTCGCTTACTTTTGTTGGGCTGGTATGTCCGTTTCATGATGAATTCCTATTGAGCGGTAGACGGTTGTTCCCCTGTTCACAATGAAAACGAAAGCCAATATAGCTTGCGACGGCTCGGCTGTCAAGCCCAAATAGCGTATGGAGCCGACGAGGCTGGCTGGCGTTACCTTCCTTTTGCTCCGTTTGATACAAGTCTTGACTAACTATATATATCTAAAACTCTAGAAGTTTTCAACAGGTGTGGACAAGGTGTGTGTAAGTATGCAATCTCAGTAAGTTGATATTTTCTGTGGGGAGCCTGTTGATATCTGTCGATACCTTCAATCATTGTGCAGGTTATACACAACCCTTCTTATAGGATCGATCCCTTAAAAGGCGTGAAGGGGTGCAGGCTGGCGGAGTCATCCACATTTCCAGAGGTACCTATTACTACTTCGGATCTTTAAGATCTTATCTTAAATACTTAGAGCATAACTAACACTTCCAGAGGAGTCAGGAGTATATGCACATTAAGGTATTACGGGACGACCTGCTTAATGGTGTTGGGCCGATTCAGGCTGTTGTAGAAACCAAACGAAGCCTTCCCATCCTCTCCCACCTCCTCCTGGAGACCTCTCCTTCGTACCTTTCAGTGTTTGGAACCGATCTGGATATTGGGGTGCGAAAACGAGTGCCTGGGCAGGTTGTGAAGGAGGGATCTATTGCGCTTTCAGCAAGAAAGCTCTATGAAATCGTTCGCGAACTCCCCGCGACATCTGTGGATCTCTCTGTTGATGGAGAGCTGACAGCAACCATCACATGTGGCAATTCAGAATTCAGAGTAAAAGGTTTGTCCAGGGACGATTTTCCATCAATGCGCGAACCGAAACAGAACGGCATTGTTATGGATCGTCGCCTGTTTCGCGACATGATTCGACGGACATTGTTCGCCGTCTCGTCCGATCAGACCCGCTATACTTTGAACGGAATCCTCTTTCGTGTCACGCCAAAGGATGTCAAGATGGTAGCCACTGACGGTCATCGGCTCGCAATGACCAATCATGAGTTGTCGGCTGATAGCTGTCATCTAACCACTGCAATCGACGCCATTATCCCACGGAAAGCTGCGGCCGAGACGCTCAAGTTGTTGCGAGAAGAACCCGGCGAGATCACTATTGAGATCTCAGATAATCACCTTCTTCTCCAGACCGACGACACCCTGATCGACGCGCGCCTCATCGAGGGACAGTTTCCTAACTATGAACAGGTCATTCCCGCCAATGCGACCAAGGAGGTTACGGTTAATCGCGAGGCGTTTCTGGCCGGGCTTCGTCGAACGTCCACCATCCTGGGTGAGCGCGCCCTCCCCACCACAATGAAACTCACACCTGGGCGACTTCTGCTCAGTTGCGTGAACCTCGACCTTGGGGAGGCGCGAGAACGTCTCGACGTCGAGTATCAATATGACGAGATGAGTGTGGGGTTCAACGCACGGTACATCCTGGACTTCCTGGGTGCGCTGACCACCGAGCAGGCGACGATCCGATTACAGGACCCGCTCAGCCCGGCGCTATTTGCCGGTAAGGACGACAAGCAGTATACGTGTGTGATTATGCCGATGAGACTGTAGTGTGTGACCAATGGCCCGAACTATTCCCCAGCAATCATGCACCGCGCACGAGCCACTAGTCACTATTCACGAATAGGACGAACCGTATGAATCAAGCATCGAAAGATCACCCTATCCCTGCGGTGAGCCGAGTCGAACAAGACCTCCTGTCACAGGGCGAGGTCTATGACGCCGCCCAGATCCGGGTCCTTGAAGGCCTTGAGGCCGTGCGGAAGCGTCCCGCGATGTATATCGGCAGTACCGGGTTTGACGGACTTCATCACCTGGTGTACGAAGTCGTAGACAACAGCGTGGATGAGGCGCTTGCCGGCTACTGCGACCAGGTGGAGGTGACCATCCACTCCGACAATAGTGTCAGTGTCCTGGACAATGGCCGCGGGATTCCGGTCGATATCCACGAGCAGACCGGTCGACCAGCCTTGGAGGTGGTAATGACCACCCTTCATGCCGGCGGCAAGTTCGACAATTCGGCTTATAAGGTGTCGGGCGGCTTGCATGGTGTTGGCCTCTCTGTGGTCAATGCGCTCGCGCAGCAGCTTGAGGTAGAGATCTGGCGCGACGGCAAGCGGTATCTGCAGCAGTATGAGCGAGGCAAACCAACAAGCGACCTCGAAGAGGTCGGCAAGGCTCGGAGGACCGGAACCCGCGTGACGTTCGTTCCAGACTCCGAGATCTTCGAAGACCGGACGTTTAGCCTGGACACCCTGAGCAATCGCCTGCGTGAGCTGGCGTTTCTCAATAAGGGGCTACGCATTCGACTGGCCGATGAGCGGATCAACGAGGCACGGGAGTTCTACTATACCGGGGGTATACGGTCGTTTGTCGAGTTGCTCAACGAGAATAAAGTAGTGCTTCACCCCAAACCGATCCATATCGAGGCTCAGCGCGATCCGACGGTTGTTGAAGTCGCCATCCAGTATAACGACGGCTACGGCGAGACAGTATTCTCCTTTGCCAACAACATCAATACACATGACGGCGGTACCCACCTGATCGGATTCCGATCGGCTCTGACCAGGACCATTAACAGCTACGCGGCATCGCACGACCTGCTCAAAAACCTGAAGGCAACGGTGACCGGCGACGACATCCGTGAGGGGCTCACCGCCGTCATCAGCGTGAAGCTTCCCAATCCCCAATTTGAGGGGCAGACGAAGGCCCGCCTGAACAACCCCGATATGAAGGGCCTGGTGGAAACCATTGTCAACGAGAAGCTGGCAGAATATCTGGAAGAGAACCCGGCGATCGGCCGGCGCATCGTTGAGAAGGCGACCGAGGCGGCCCGTGCGCGCGAGGCGGCCCGCAAGGCAAAGGAGTTGGCGCGCCGGAAGGGGCCGCTCGACGGCGACGGCCTGCCGGGAAAGCTGGCGGACTGCTCGGAGAAAGACCCGGCCCTCTGTGAGCTGTATATCGTTGAGGGGGATTCGGCCGGCGGTTCAGCGAAGCAGGGGCGAGATCGACGGTTCCAGGCCATCCTGCCACTGAGGGGAAAGATTTTGAATACTGAACGGGCGCGAGCCGACAGGATGCTTTCGTCAACAGAGATCCGGGTCCTCATCTCGGCGCTGGGGGCCGGCATCGATCCCGAATTCGACATCGGGCGGCTGCGCTATCACCGAATCATCATTATGACCGATGCCGATGTAGATGGGGAGCACATCCGGACCCTGCTGCTGACCTTCTTCTTCCGGCACCTTCGCCAGATTGTCGAGGGGGGTCACCTCTACATCGCGCAGCCGCCTCTCTACAAGGTGAAAAGAGGGAGGGCCGAGCGATACCTGAAGAACGATCGCGCGATGGAGGAGTTTCTGCTGGAGACAGCCGCCGAGATGCTCCAGGTAGAAGGCAGCAACGGCGGGACGCCTTGGACCGGTCAGCGCCTCCAGGGTCTGTTGCGGAAGCTGCTGACCTGGCACAATTGCCTTCGGGTGATGGAGCGACGCGGCCGGCATCTTGGCGCCGTGGCGACGCTGGCGCAGGCCGGCGGAGTACCTCGCGGCGCCTTAAAGGACGAAGACAAAACGTACCGACTCCTGGCGCGGCTGTTGGAGACGTTGCGATCCCAGGCGTTGCACCTGGGGCCGACCGAAGGGCGCGCGGAGTGGGACGACGAGCAAGAGGCCTTCCGGCTTGTGCTCAGCTTTGGGCCCAACGGACAGGGGCAGCGAAGCCAGGCCACTGTCGATCAGGATCTCGTCGGATCTCCGGAGTACCGGGAGCTGGAAACCGCCGCCGCCGCGCTGTCCGCGCTAGGGGCTCCTCCGTTCAGGGTGACAGTAGATGGCGATATCGCCACCGCGGCGTCTTGGAGCGATCTGCTTGACAAGAGCATGGCCTTGGCCAGGAAGGGGCTGGCGGTCCAACGGTATAAGGGCCTTGGCGAGATGAACCCTGAGCAGCTTTGGCAGACGACGATGAATCCGGAAAGTCGGACGCTGCTCCGCGTGAGGGTTGAGGACGCGGTTGCCGCTGAGCAGATCTTTACCACCCTGATGGGCGACCAGGTGGAGCCGCGGCGGCTCTTCATTGAGCGCCATGCCCCGGAGGCCAGCAACCTGGACATCTAGTCACAAATAGACAGGGTATAGGGTTGAGGGTAAAGGGTATAGGGGGAGACAGTGAACCCCCTGAAACTGTAACAACCGACCATGAACTCCCATCGCGTTGAGGCCCGGAGATCGGGTCATTTTCGTTTGTGCAGAACGGGAGAAACGAATGCCTGAAGAGCAGCAGCCCATTGCGCTAAATCGGGTGGGCGAGGTCAGACCTACGGACATCCACGAGGAGATGCGCCGGTCGTACCTGGACTACGCCATGAGCGTCATCATCGGCCGGGCCCTGCCTGACGTGCGGGACGGACTCAAACCGGTCCACCGCAGGGTCCTGTATGCCATGCAGGAGCTGGGACTGACCTGGGGCCGCCCACACAAGAAGGCGGCGCGCGTCGTGGGCGAGGTCCTTGGGAAATACCATCCGCACGGCGACACGGCGGTCTACGACACCATCGTCCGCCTGGTCCAGGACTTTTCGATGCGGTATCCCCTCATCGATGGCCAGGGCAACTTTGGTTCAGTAGACGGGGACGCGCCGGCGGCGATGCGGTACACCGAGGTGCGGCTCGCGAAGATCGCCCAGGAGATGCTTCGGGACATCGACAAGGAGACGGTAGACTTCGCGCCCAACTTCGATGAGACACTTGAAGAGCCGAAGCTGCTGCCGGCAGCGCTGCCGAACCTGCTGGTGAATGGCTCTTCCGGGATTGCGGTTGGGATGGCCACCAACATTCCGCCCCACAACCTCGGCGAGACGGTGGATGCCCTGCTGATCCTGCTTGAGGATCCGGGCGTGACGCCGGATCGGCTGATGGCCGTACTGCCGGGGCCGGACTTTCCAACGGGCGCCTATATCTATGGCAGGACCGGGATTCGGGATGCCCACCTGACGGGCCGGGGCCTGATCCGGATGCGCGCGAAGGCGTTTGTGGAAAAGAGTAGGGGCGGCCGAGAGAGTATTATCGTCTCGGAGCTGCCGTATCAGGTGAACAAGGCGAAGCTGATCGAGCGGATCGCCGAGCTGGTTCGAGACCGGAAGATCGAAGGGATCGCCGACCTTCGGGATGAGTCTGATCGGGAGGGGATGCGAATCGTCATCGAGCTCAAAAAGGAGCAGCCGGCCCCCCCAGTCATCAACCAGCTCTTTAAGCACACCGCAATGCAATCCACATTCGGCGTTATTATGCTGGCCCTTGTGGACAACCAGCCGAAGGTCCTGGCGCTGAAGGAAGTACTCCAGTACTTTATCAATCACCGAAAAGCTATTGTTATTCGGCGGACCCGCTTCGATCTCAGGAAGGCCGAGGAGCGAGCCCATATCCTGGAGGGGTATCGGATCGCGCTGGACCGCCTGGATGAGGTCATCGCCCTGATCCGGCGATCTCGCTCGACGGATGACGCCCGCACCGGCCTGATTGAGCAGTTCGGCATGAGCCAGATCCAGGCCCAGGCCATCCTGGAACTGCGCCTGCAGCGCCTGACACAACTTGAGCGGCAAAAGATCCAGGACGAATACAGCGAGACCATCGCGGCCATCGAACGGTACCGCGCCATACTGGCCAGCGAGGCCCTGGTGTGTCAGATTATCAAAGAAGAATTGCTGGCCGTGAAGGAGACCTACGGCGACCCGCGCCGTACGCAAATCCTCGAAGAGACCGCCGAGATCGAGCTGGAAGACATGCTGGCCGACGAGGAGATGGTCATTCCCATTACCCACAGCGGCTATATCAAGCGGAGCAACCTCAATGTTTATCGGAGCCAGCGCCGAGGAGGCAAGGGGATGACCGGGATGGCGACCAAGGAGGAAGACTATGTGGAACACCTCTTCGTCGCCACAACCCATAGCTACCTCCTGCTCTTCACGAACCAGGGGAAGGTCCACTGGCTCAAGGTGCATGAGCTGCCCCAACTCGGACATGCGGCGAAAGGCAAGCCCCTCATCAACTTCTTGCAACTTGGGGCCGAGGAGAAGATCACCACCATGATCCCGATTCGCCAGTTTGAGGTAGATCGCTATCTTCTGATGGTGACCAAGCGGGGGATCATCAAAAAAACCGAACTCAACGCCTACGACAACCCAAGGGCCGGGGGCATTATCGCGCTTACCCTGGATGAGGGGGACGAGTTGATTGCCGTCAGGATGACCAAAGGGGACGACGAAATCCTGCTTGGCACCAAAGGAGGGATGGCGATCCGATTCAAAGAGGACGAGGTCCGGCCTGTCGGACGGGGGGCCCGCGGCGTCAAGGGGATCTCCTTAGAAGCGAATGACGAGGTGGTTGGGGCCGAGGTGGTGTCGCAGGGGGCAGCGGTCCTCACCGTCACGGAGCGGGGGTACGGCAAGCGGACCGACCCTGAAGAGTACCGGCTGCAGAGTCGGGGCGGCAAGGGGATCATCAACATTCGGATCACCGACAGAAACGGTCCCGGGGTCGGGATGATGCTGGTGCGGCCCGGCGATCAGATCATGATGATCTCTCAGGAAGGGCGGATCACGCGGCTTCGCGTAGATGAAATCAGCTTGATCGGAAGGGCGACTCAGGGAGTGCGGTTGCAGGGGCTCACGCCCACCGATCGCGTGGCTGCGGTGACGCGGCTGGTGAGCGACGACGAGGGCGATGCGGGCACGGAGGGGTCCCAGCCTCTGCCCGAACCGGAAGGGGAGGCGGGCTCGCTCGACGAGGCTTGAGCGATGTCGGGCGGCGTGGTATAGTGACGCCTCTGCCTGCGCGACTCACGGTGGCGACAACCGAGCCGCAGCGCATCGCCCCATAATGACCGCTCGTGCTGAGCCTGTCGAAGCATGAACGGAACGCTGTAACGAGATTCACCCTTCGACAAGCTCAGGGTGAACGGAATTGTAAAGCACCCGTGCTTGATCTGAGATATGTTCGTGACAATACCGACCTTGTGCGCGAGCGACTTGCAGCCAAGGGCGCTGCGCCCTCAACGCTTGACGAGTTTATTCGGCTTGATGCTCAGCGGCGAGCCACGCTCGTTGAGGTAGAAGGGCTCAGACAGAGACGCAATGAGCTGTCGAAGAAGGTTGCCGAACTCAAGCGACAAGGTCAGAGCGCAAGCGATGCCATTGCACGGGCGGTTGCCGACGCCGACCTTCTGGTCGGCTTAGAAAAACAGCTCAAGGAGAAGGAAGACCTCTTGCAGGAGGCTGCGCTCTTTCTCCCAAACCTCCCGCATGCGTCCGTCCCCATCGGACAATCGGCCGAAGACAATGTTGAGGTCAGGCGATGGGGCAGCCCCCGCCAGTTTGACTTCGAGCCGAAATCGCACTGGGAACTCGGGGAAGCGCTGGAGATTCTGGACTTCGAGCGGGCGGCCGCAATCGCGCAATCGCGCTTCGCCGTCCTGAAGGGGGTGGGGGCCAGGCTGGAGCGTGCGCTGATCGGCTTCATGCTTGATCTGCACGGGAAGGAGCACGGCTACACAGAGATTCTCCCGCCGCTCCTGGTGAACGCCGACGCCATGCGCGGAACGGGCCAGCTCCCCAAGTTTGGTGAGGATCTCTTCAAGACCAAGGACGAGGGGCTCTACATGATCCCGACGGCAGAGGTTCCGGTAACGAACTTTCACCGGGAAGAAATCCTGCCACCCGGAACGCTGCCCCTCTCCTACGTCGCCTACACCCCCTGTTTTCGGCGGGAGGCAGGCTCCTACGGCAAAGACACGCGGGGCCTCATGCGGCAGCACCAGTTCAATAAGGTGGAGCTGGTGAAGCTCGCGGAGCCCGAGCACTCCTATGATGCATTGGAGGAGATGACCCGGCACGCAGAGGTGGTCCTGCAGCGGCTGGGCCTGCCGTACCGCACGGTGGCGCTCTGCACGGCCGATCTGGGGTTTGCGGCTGCAAAAACCTATGACATTGAGCTCTGGATCCCGAGTCAAGGGACGTATCGAGAGGTCTCGTCGATCAGCAACTGTGAGGCGTTTCAGGCGAGGCGGGCCAACATTCGCTATCGGCCCTCGGCGAAGGCGACGCCACAGTTTGTCCACACGCTGAACGGGTCAGGTGTTGCGGTAGGGCGAACGTGGCTGGCGATCCTGGAAAACTTTCAGGAGGCCGACGGCAGCGTTATTATTCCGGAGGCGCTCCGGCCGTACATGGATGGCCTTGAACGAATCAGTTAGAACAGGGTATAGGGTGGAGGGTCTAGGGTATAGTATTCCGGGTTGAGCATTTGCCTTTACCCTAGACCCTAGCCCCTACACCCTGTTTTTCACGGAGGGGTGGCCGAGTGGTTGAAGGCGGCGGTCTTGAAAACCGTTAGGCGAAAGCCTCGTGGGTTCGAATCCTACCCCCTCCGCCACGAAAAACTAGGGTATA
>DATMXF010000240.1:0-2778 GCA_035561835.1 Patescibacteria group bacterium | reverse complement strand
CTCATTATTCAGCTTGCTGATAGCTGACAACTGATCATCAATGTGATAAGGCATTGCTCTCGATGTCTGGAAGTATAGGAGGGCTGTTTTTTGCTTGTCAATGGATATGTTGCATCGAAAAACAGGGGATGGCGATGCGAGTGGGAAAGGAAGGTGGATCGGGGGCCGCTCACCGCGAGAACTGCGAAACCTTCACTTCGCAGTTCTTGCCGCCGTCTTTTGTGCATTGGCGCATAGCTTGGGCCCGCGCCACGCCGACGCCATCCCCAAGGCCCCAATAGGCAGTCGTTCCGTTCGCGCGCGCGGCAACCGCTCCGCATTTACGTTCAAACCACACCATGACTTCACAGTCGGTTCCGCGTTTCGCGCAATTTTGCATGGCGACGCTTTCGGCGGTGCTCTTACTGTCCCATTTGTAGGAAAAGCCGTACGCTCCGCTTTTGCGCCCATAGGCGATGGCGCCGTAGGAGGGGCGCGGCGGCTCTGGGTTTGTGCATTTTGTCTCGTGCGCAGAGCATCGGCCCTCATAATAATCGCTGCAGTAGGTCTCTCGCAGACTTGCGTCCGCGTCGGCGCGGCCACGCCCAGAGCCAACAACGCGACCGCGCCAGCAAGAATGTGCTTGCCGGAAGGAATATAGGGACAGACACTATTTCTTGAAATCCTTTCTTGGTCTTCCCCTCTGCAACACGTGTCTTAACTCGTCCAGTTTCCTGCGCACCTCCCAGATGAACCCGTCTCTTTGCAGTAGCCGCTCTGTCATCGTGTGCCTTCGAATCGCTGTCGTTCCGAAAGACCGCCTGGCGATCATTCCCCCTCGTTGCTTCACACGATACGGGTGGCCGGATACAACAGTTCGAGCAATCCGTGGCATGCACGATCATGACCGCACACACCGCGAATTGTCACGATAATAGTGTCTGTCCCCATTTAGGTAGCCGTTAAAGCCAATCGACGAAGCGGCTCGAGGTGTGCAATCTTGACAGCTTCCTTTCCGCGCATCGCATACCACAGGTCCCAATCCTGCTGCAAACCAAGCCAGAAGTCGGCTGACATGCCGAGTACTCGCGCTAAGCGCAATGCCGTATCGGGGGTGACCCCTCTCTTCCCGTGGATGATTTCGTTCAGCCTCGGAAAGGACACGCCCAGGCGAGTCGCAAACTCTGACTGACTGATCCCGAGCGGCCGCAGGAACTCTTCCAACAACATCTCTCCCGGATGAGTGGGCGCTCGATTGAGCGGTAGCCGTCGAGCAATCAAAGCACGCCGGCTACGCCCATGCGGCGAGGCAGATTCCTTGCTAGCAGTAGTCCGTAATTTCGACTTCGTAGGCATAGCCTGATCTCCAACGGAAACAGATGCGGTATTGATCGTTGATCCTGATGTTGAACTGACCTCTGCGCTCTACCCGGAGGGCCTCCAGGTTATTCTCCGGCGGCACAGCAAGCTCTCGAAACTCGCGTACCCGATTCAACTGGTCCAACTTGCGCCGTACAATGGCCCAGACCGTCGAGGGACATTTGCGGCGCGCCGACGACGATGCGCGTCCGTCAAATACGTCTTCCGTACCGCGGTCGTGAAATGAGCCTATCATGCACTACATTATAATGATAGCCGTTATACAGTCAAGCGGCTTCTGGAGGGACCTTGACCGTGCAGTTTTCGTCTTGACTTCCTTTCCTGTGGCTGATAGCGTTTTTCGTTGTGAGCAAGATTTGGGCAGTTCCGTGCTGGAGGCGGCCCTGCCCAGGCATCAGTGGGCCACCAGTACCTTGCAGGAGGAGATATCACATGAGAAAGTCGATCGCCTCGATTGTCACGGGATTAGCGGTGGTCTTCGTCGCGGGGCTCTCTGTCAGTTGGGCGCAGCAGGCTGCGGTCAAGCTCTTGTCGCCGAAGGATGGGGAAGCCGTAGGCCCCAGCATTTCGGTGAAGTGGGAGTTCAAGAAGGCGGGGAATGCCGACCATGTCCACCTGTACCTGGACGCGGCCAACCAGGGGCCACAGTTCGGGACGTCGGCGGAACTCAAGGGCGTCTCGGACGGGCCGCACACAGTCCGTGTCATCGCCGCTACCAAGAGCCACCAAGAGATCGGACCCGAGGCCAGCGTGAACGTAAGCGTGAAGGGCACGGCGGCGCCGGTAACACCGCTCAAGCCGACCCGGAGGTACTAAGCCGCGAGACTCGCCGGGAGAACCGGTGACTGCCAATTTCCTCTACGCAATCAACCAGTTCTTCCATAATGTGCTGGTCGTCGCCTTCGTGGGAGGATCGTTGTATGTGGTCCTGCTCATCCGGGAGCGCCGAAGCAGGGAAGGAGCGGACGCGGCTGATGACGGAACAGAGGCCTTCCTCCTGAAACAGCCCCGCAGGGAGTTCTGGATCCTTGTGGCCTTGATGGCGACAGGGGCCAACTTCGGTGTGCTGAGCCTCTCCCTGTACGGGAAGTTGCCTGACCTCACCCTCATCGCATGGGCCGCCCTCGGGGGCAAGATCATCCTCGGGCTCATCTGTCTAGGGATCCTTAGGTATCTCTGGAAGAGGATCGTTCCCGAGATGGCGTTGCTCTCGCAGCGGGAGGGAAGGGGTCGACAGAGCCACCCGGATCATGGGCGCCTCGCGACCCTTCCCGGGCGGTGGGAACGATCATGGCTGACCCTTCTGTTCCTTGGCTGGCTTATCCTCTTTTGCGCTGCCGTCCTACGCTACACGTCGTAAGGACAGGGTACGCAGCGCAGTGCCCGATCCGCCGCTCATCCAGACGAGGATAGTCACGA
>DATMXF010000239.1:0-17379 GCA_035561835.1 Patescibacteria group bacterium | reverse complement strand
GTCCGACTCAGGACACGAGTGTCGTCATGCAGAAGATCCTGATGAGTGTGGACGGCTCGTTTGCCGCAGAGGCGGGCGCGCGCTATGCCCTCGCGTTGGCCAAGGCCTGCGGGGCGGAACTCGATCTGCTCTTTGTCGCAGGGGATCAATCGGCCGGCGCGATGACACGCGCCGAGGAGTCGCTGCTGCGCCTGCTTCGGCAGGCGCATGCTCTTGGTCTCACGTCGCGAAGCGTGACAGAGATCGGCGATCCGATCCGAGTGATGCGGGACTACGTGGCGCGCGAAGGGATCACCCTGGCTATGGCGTCTGTGACAGGACCCGAGGTTGCGCGTCGCCTCCTCCGCGAGGTCCCCTGCGCCATGCTGCTGGTGCGGGTGGTCCATCCCGGACGGATGGCATCGCCCCACGAGATTCTGGTTCCGGTCTACGGCGGTGAGTTCGAAGGCGCCGGCCTCGAGGCGGCGGCCGAGCTCCTGGCCAACCTTGGAGAGTTCTGGCAGGCCCGAATCGTCCTCTTCCGGTTGAGGCAGCCGCCGACGCGGCTGTTCGAACGTCCGCGCTTTGGCGAGGAGACACCGGAACAGGCAGAACGCACGCTGCATCCGTTCATCGCCGCGCTCGCCCGCCGTGGTATGGCGCCGGGGACGCGGGTCTCGTGGGGCCGTCGTCACGGCCCTGGCATCACGGCTGAGGCCGCAGCCAGGCGTCATGATCTCATCTTTCTGGGAACGAAGGGGCCGAAGAGTGTCCTGCAGTGGCTGCGTCGCGGAACCGTCGACCATGTGGTTCGGAAGAGCCCGTGCGATCTGATGCTCTTCCGTCCCGCGGTCGCCTGAGATCTTACGGGCGGGGGGTGAGCGACCATGCAGATTCACCGTCTGTCGGTCGAAGAGGCGCTGAAGGCCCTTGGAACCACCGACCAGGGATTGAGCGAGGTCGAGGCGGAAAGACGACTCCGCGAATTCGGCCTCAACGCGCTTCAGGCCGCGGAGGACATACCGGTCCTGGCGATGCTGGGGCGGCAGTGTACGCACTTTCTGGCGCTTCTGCTATGGGCGGCGGCGGCGCTGGCGTTCGTGGCCGATTGGATGAAACCGGGCGAGGGGATGGATCTGCTCGCCTGGGCTATCATCGGGGTGATCGGGGTGAACGCCCTCTTCTCCTTTGTGCAGGAGTACAAAGCGGAGCGGGCGATCATCGCCTTGAGACGCCTTTTGCCGATGCGCGTGAAGGTTGTGCGAACCGGCGAGATCAGGGAGTTCCCGGCATCCGATCTGGCGCCCGGCGATCTCGCGATCCTGGCTGAGGGCGATCGAGTGCCCGCCGATGGGCGGGTGATCGCCGCGGTCCAGTTTCGGGTCGACAACGCGCCGCTGACGGGGGAATCAATCCCCAAAAGCCGCACAGCGGAGGCCGCGGCGGCGGGGTCGCTCGTTGAGAGCGCCAATATCGTCTTTGCCGGCACGACCGTCCTCTCGGGGACGGCGAGGGTGGCCATCTTCGCGACCGGGATGAACACGGAGTTCGGCAAGATCGCCCACCTGACGTCGGGGATCGAGGCCGAGATGAGCCCGCTGCAGCACGAGATCCGAAAGGTCACTCGACTGATTGCGGCGATTTCCATAGGCATCGGCTTCGCCTTTTTTGGGCTTGGGGTGCTGATCGGCCGGAGCTTCTGGGAGAATTTTGTTTTTGCGGTCGGACTTCTGGTGGCCAACGTTCCGGAAGGTCTCCTTCCGACCGTTACCCTCGCATTGGCCGTGGGTGGGCAGCGGATGGCCAAACGGAAGGCGCTCGTGAAGAACCTGGTGGCCGTGGAAACGCTGGGATGCGCGACGGTGATCTGTACGGATAAAACCGGGACCCTGACGGAGAATCGGATGGCTGTCACGCGCATCTACATCGACGGCGGCGAAATTCGCGTATCGGGGAGTTCCGTGACCACGGAGGCCGGAGGGCCGGTCGCCCCCGATCTCCTGGAACGGTGGGCGCCGCTCTTCGCCATCGCCGTTGGGTGCAATAACGCCGGTCGCCGCCACAACCCGGATGGTTCGGGCTCGACGTTTGTCGGCGACCCGACCGAAATCGCCCTCCTGCAGTGCGCGGACGCGTTGCGGCCGACCGGACCTCTGTTGCCTCGAGTCGGGGAGCTCCCATTCGATGCCGACCGGAAGCGGATGACGACGATTCACGCAGCGTCGGCGAGCAGGGTGGCCTACGTGAAAGGCGCCCCAGAGACGGTGCTGCCGATCTGTCGCTCGACCTTTCGCGGTGGGCGGGCGATCCCTCTGGGAGAGACCGAGCGTCAAGCGATTGTTGACCGGCTGAATGCGTTTGCCGGATCGGCCCTGCGGGTATTGGCCCTGGCGTACCGGGAGTTGCCGGGGGCTGACCGGCTGCCGTTGATGGAAGAGGCAGAGCGGGATCTGACCTTCGTCGGTCTGATCGCCATGTTCGATCCGCCACGGCCGGAGGTCCCCGAGGCGGTCGCCCGCTGTAAGAAGGCCGGGATCAAGCCGATCATGATCACCGGCGACAATAGCCGCACCGCGCTGGCTATCGCGCGGACTGTCGGGATGGTCCGCAATGAGAAGGTGCCGGTGCTTGAGGGCGGCCAGATCGAACAGATGCGGGATGAGGAACTCAAGGCCGCCCTTGCCGGTCCGGAGATCCTCTTCGCCAGGATGACCCCCACACAGAAGATGCGGGTCGTGACGCTCCTGAAAGAGATGGGAGAGGTGGTGGCGGTCACGGGCGACGGGGTGAACGACGCGCCGGCCTTGAAGAAGGCCGATATCGGAATCGCCATGGGGATCGCCGGGACCGATGTCGCTAAGGAGGCCGCCGACATCGTGCTGCTCGACGACAACTTCGCCACCATCGTCAACGCCGTCGAAGAGGGGCGGGCGGTCTATGAGAACATCAGGAAGTTCGTCACCTATATTCTTGCGAGCAATATTCCGGAGATTGTTCCGTATCTGGCGTCGGTGGTGTTGCGGATCCCGCTGCTGCTGACGATTGTTCAGATTCTGGCCGTTGACCTGGGTACCGATATGCTGCCGGCTTTGGGTCTCGGCGCCGAATCGCCGGACGCGAACACGATGGATCGTGCGCCAAGGTCCAGAAACGAGCGCCTGTTGAATGCCCCGTTGCTGGCCAGATCGTATCTGTTTCTTGGGCCGATCGAGGCGGCTGCGGCCATGAGCGCCGGGCTCTGGTATCTCACTGCCGGCGGATGGGAGTGGGGCATCGACCTGCATGCTGCGAGCCCGCTCTACAGGCAGGCAACGACGGTGGCGTTTGCTGCCATCGTGATCTGCCAGGTGGCGAATGTCTATGCCTGCCGGAGCCCCAAGGCATCGGTTCTCTCTGTCGGCCTTTTCACAAACCGACTGATCGTCTGGGGTATTGCGGCCGAGGTTGTGATTCTCGGTCTGATCGTCTATAGCCCGATCGGGCATCGGATCTTCGGGACCGACGCGTTTCCGGCAGGATTCTGGTGGCCGCTGATCGGTTGTGCGGTATTGTTGCTGCTTATGGAAGAGGCGCGAAAGGGGATCGTTCGCCGCTTCGATCCGGTGAAAGGACTTCGTTATCAGGAGGGAACCGCATGAAACCAAAGGCTGCGCCGACCCGTGGGCAGCGATCAGGACGGACGCCACAGCGGCGAACGCGATCGACAAAGACTGAACCGTCGATGGATGTGGGGACGGAGGCGGAGAGGCCGCTCGATGCCGAGGATGTGGCCTTGGCCGCGCTCGATGCACAGGTACGGGCAAAAGAGGTGCGGGCGGATCTGGGTTCGACAGAGCAGAGCGCAATAGTAGCCGTCCGCCTTCCGCATGCGCTGATTGTGCGATTCGAGGCAGAGGCGACGAAGCGTCGCATCACCGCGTCTGAGCTGATCAAGCGAGCGCTTATGCAGTATCTGGCATAGCAGGTCGAGTGACGCCTGTCTGCCCGCCCCGGGCGAACGAATGATGATTGATAGCATGAACACGTATTACGTGATCGTACTGCTCACTGTCTGGTCATTGCGAGTAGCGACCAACGGGAGCGCGGCAATCTCACCGTTGTTGTTCTGAAGGACTGTGAGATTGCTTCGGTCGGTGCGCTCCCTCGCAATGACGGAGGTGAGGGTGGCTTTCTAACCAATACACAGCCAAAGGAGGCTCTCTCATGCTGGCCGGGTTGCCAAAGCAGGTGACACTTCAGACCGGAACGAGCGTTACGATTCGTCCGATGGTTCAAGAGGATGCGAAAAGGCTCCACGAATTTTTCTGCAGGCTGCCGCGCGAGGATCGTCTCTTTCTGCGGGACGATGTCTCCCTCCGGGAGGTGATCGATGCGTGGGCGGAAGAGCTGGACTACGAAAAGGTCCTGCCGCTCGTGGCAGAGGTAGACGACACCATCGTGGCGGACGCCACCTTGCATCGCCGAAAATTCGGCTGGACCAGCCACGTGGGCAAGGTGCGCCTGGTTGTCGATCCCGATTATCGGGGGAAGGGTCTCGGGACGCTCATACTCGAGGCGCTGATCGACACCGCCAGGAAGGCCGGCCTTGAAATTCTGGTCGCTGAGATTATGAGGGATCAGACAGGTACGCTGAATATCCTCAGGCGGTTGGGCTTTGAAAGGGAGGCGGTCTTTTACAATTATGTCAAAGACCAGATCGGAGAGGAGCACGATCTCGTGGTCATGATGAAGAACCTGCAGATCGAGCCGGTCATGGTGCCGTTTTGATGTCAGAGGAATTCCGAGTCTGTTTGGTCTATCTGGTCTGTTTGGTCTAACTCAAACGACGAAACAGACGGAATAGACGAGATAGACCATTTCTGAGGCATGAATGATGAAGCTGGTGATTAAGGTAAAGCCGCCCAAGGGGCGGGCTCCCCACCGGCCGACAAAGGTAGCGTCGAAGCGGGCTCGCTACGATCGGAAGCGCGGCAGGCAAGCGATTCGGGAGGAGTTGAAGGCAGAGGGCGAGACTAAGTGAGATCGATACACCACAACACGACGAGAGTGAGACGCGATGGTCAGTCCATTGACACCTGATGCACTTCGCAGGATCTGTCCGCCGGAAAGCCTCCCCTTCGAAGGGACGGATGATCTCAAACCCCTGGAAGAGGTCGTCGCTCAGGACCGCGCTGTTGAGGCCATCACCTTCGGTGTCGGCATCCGCAGCGAGGGGTTTAATCTCTTCGTCCTGGGGCCTGCCGGAACCGGCAAGACCACGGCGATCAAGCACTTCCTGGCCAGCGAGGCGGCGAAGCTCCCGACCCCTCCTGATTGGTGCTACGTGAATAACTTCGCCGACCCGCAACGCCCCCGCGCGCTCTGCCTTCCTCCCGGCCGCGCCCGCCTCTTCCAGGCCGACTGCGAGCGGCTTCTGGCTGAGCTGAAGACTGGCGTTCCCAGAGCCTTCGAATCCGAGGCCTACGAACAGAACCGTCAGACCATCCTGGAGGAGTTGCAGAAACAGACGAGCGATGAGTTGGAGGCGTTGCGAAAGCGGGCGGAGGCGCTCGGGTTCGGGCTTGCCAAGACCGCCAGCGGCTTTATGATCGTCCCGATGTTGCGAGGGAAGCCGTTGAAACCGGAAGGGTTTGAAGGTCTTGATGAGGAAACCAAGCAGCAGGTCAATCTCAGAATGGAAGAAGTGCAGAAGGATCTGGCCGCGACGCGTCGCCGAATCCGCGACCTGGAGCGGGAGGCGAAGAATCGCCTCGACGGGATGGACCGGGAGGTTGCAACCTCCGCAGTTGATCACCTGATTGAGGAGGTCAAAGACGGGTACGCCGAACACACCACGGTGCAGGCATACCTCGAGGCGATACGTGAGGACGTTATCGCCAACGTCGATCTGTTTCGTCGGGATCAAAGCGGGACACAAGGACCACCGGATCCGACTGCCATGCTGCGGCAAGGGTTGGACCCCTTCGACCGGTATCGGGTCAACGTCCTGATCGAACATGGGGAAGATGGCGGCGCGCCGGTCGTAGTCGAACCTCACCCGACGTGTCAGAACCTGTTGGGGCGAGTCGAACACCAGGTTCACATGGGTGCGCTCTACACCAATTTTCTGATGACCAAGGGGGGCGCCTTGCACCGGGCCAATGGGGGCTTCCTGGTCCTGGAGGCTATGGAGCTGCTCAAGCAATTCTTTGCGTGGGACGAACTGAAGCGGACACTGAAGAACCGACGGATCAGAACCGAAGAGCCCGGGGAACAGTTCCGCCTCTATAGCACGGTGACACTTGAGCCCGAGCCGATCCCTCTCAACGTGAAGGTGGTCCTCATCGGCAGCCCCTGGCTCTACTACCTGTTGCACGCCTATGACCCGGAGTTTCAGGAACTGTTTAAGGTCCAGGCTGAATTCAGCGATCGCGTGGCTCGGACGCCTGATACGATTCTGACCTTTGCCCGCCTGCTGTCCACCTGTTGCGAGGCCGAGAAGCTCAAACCGTTCGACCGGGGCGCAGTCGCGAAGCTGGTGGAGCACAGCTCGCGCCTGGTGGAGGATCAGGAAAAGCTCGCCACGGCGTTCAGTCATCTCCTGGATGTGGCCCGCGAGGCCTGCTTCCTGGCCGGGCAGAACGGGCACGATCGGGTCAAGGCGGAGGACGTGCGGCGTGCGATTTCCGCCAAGATCAGGCGCGCCAATCGACTGGATGAACAGTTGCAGGAATTGATCGTTGAGCGAACCCTGCTGGTCGATACCGATGGCGCGGTGGTGGGACAAGTCAATGGAATCGCCATAATCCAGCTTGGGGAGTATCACTTCGGCAAGCCGAGTCGAATCACGGCGCGCACGTTTCTCGGTCGCGGCGGCATCATCGACATCGAGCGTGAAGCGCGGATGGGCGGCCGCATTCACAGTAAAGGTGTGTTGATTCTTTCAGGCTATCTCGGCGGCTGCTATGTACAGCAGGTGCCGCTTGCCTTGTCGGCGAGTCTCACCTTCGAACAGGTGTATGAAGAGGTGGAAGGCGACAGCGCGTCGTCAGCGGAGTTATACGCGATCCTGTCCAGCCTGTCGGGGTTACCGATCAAGCAGGGATTTGCGGTGACAGGATCGGTGAATCAGCGGGGAGAGGTTCAGGCGATCGGGGCCGTCAACGCCAAGATCGAGGGGTTTTTTGATGTCTGCCGTGCGAGGGGGTTGACGGGAGAGCAGGGCGTACTGATCCCGGCGAGCAATGTCCGACATCTCATGCTCAGGGAGGATGTTGTGGAGGCGGTCGCTGCGGGGCAATTTCAGATCTTTCCCATTCACACCATCGATGAGGGGATCGCCTTGCTGACCGGACGGGAAGCGGGCGAGCGCGGTCCGGATGGGATCTTTCCTGAAGGCAGCGTGAATGGACTGGTGCAGAGGCGGCTGCGCGAAATGGCGGAGCAGGCGCGCGCCTACGGCGGCGAGACCCCGGCGGTGTTGCCGCCGACAAACCGTCATGACGAAGTTGGATCGACAGCATCTCGCTCAATCCGGACGCTGTCATGAAGATGACGGCGAAGGTGTTGGAGAGTGAGCACACGGCGGCGGTCGACCGGATGGGGTTGTCGACTGTCTGGTAACGACCTGGTAGTGCGGATTCCCGCCGTTCATGTTGGCGGCGGGAAACAGTTCTCGAGGAGGTGTGAGATGACAGGTGATAAGGTTCCGGTCAAGTCGGTCAAGAAGGTTGGTTCACTGCTGAGCGAGCTGCTGGAGGTCGAGCGGCGAGTATCTGAGCGCGCCCATGAGCTCTTCAGCGATCAGGGTTGGCAAGCCGGCCGCGAGTGTGAGTACTGGCTGCAGGCCGAAAAGGAGCTGCTGTGGCGGCCGTGCGCGGAGTTGGTCGAAACCGACGGAGAGCTTCGAGTCAGCTTCGCCCTGGCCGGCCTGACTGCCAGGAATGTAAAGGTGCTGGTTGAACCCAATCACCTGACGGTGCGAGCGGCTACGCATCACCAGGATCGGAAGGAAGAGGGGACCTGCCACTTCTGCGAGTTTCATCGAGGGGAGCTGTACCGGTCAATGGCGTTGCCGAGTACCGTCATTCCGGAGAAGGTTCAGGCGGAGATGAAAGACGGTATGCTGACCGTTGTACTTCCAAAAGGGAACGGATCCGGAGGCGGGAAGGTCCGGACAAAGAGAGCGTCCGCGAGGACGCGCGTGGAATCTTGACGTGAGCGGACCCATGACCTCATCACATAACCTGTCGCTATCGGTCACGATCGAGTCTGGTGGAAGACCGTCTTAACGGCGCGCAGAGGTCTCGGCACAGAGGCTATCGCCTGCGGGCAGGAGGTGCGATCATGACAATTCCAGCACGGGTGCGCGAGTGGTTGGATCAGCAGCAGGTGCGGTATGAGATCATCCCACACAGGGAGGTCTACACGGCTCAGGAGGTGGCCGGCGCCACGCATATCCCCGGTCGGGCCTTTGCCAAGGTGGTCATTCTGAAAGGGCAGCAAGGCCTGATGATGGCGGTCCTGCCGGCCAAGTGTCGGCTGGACGTCGTTCGGATGCGGCAAGTCGTAAACGACAGCACGGCGAGTCTGGACCCGGAGGCCGATTTCGCACAGACGTTTACCGGCTGCGAGCCGGGGGCCATGCCTGCCTTCGGTAACCTTTATGGAGTCCCGGTCTACTGTGATCAGCACCTGACGAAGGAGGCGACGATCGCCTTTCCCGCTGGAAGCCACCACGAGGTGATCCGAATTGCCTCCAGCGACTTCCTCCGATTGACAGGCGCTCAGGTGCAGGAGATCTGCACAAGCGCGCAAGAACAAGCTGCGTGAATCGGGTGCAAGACGGCTCAGGCAGAAGGCCCCCTGACGGCGCGGGACGAAAGGGCCTTCTGCGTTTCTAAGAGTAGGTGATTGTACTCAGTTACAATTTATAGCCGAACTGGCGGAGCAGCGCCTTTCGCGCGGTAATGTCGGTCTCCTGTTCGATCCCCTTGGACGCCAACCCATCCACGACCCCGACGATACCACGTCCGGTGGCCGTTGCAGCCAGAATCACCTCTACCGGATTAGCGGTCGCACAATAGATACCGCAGACCTCCGGCACCTGACGAATAGCGGGTAGGACGTTAATCGGAAAGCAGTTTCGCAAGAAGATCAGGAAACTGTGACCGGCTCCGATAGCGTAGGCAGTATTGCGCGCCAGCTCTACCAGCGCCTGGTCGGTGCCGCTCCAGCGCACCAGGCACGGCCCTGAGGACTCGCAGAAGGCCAACCCGAATGCAATACCGGGCACGGCCGTCACAAGGGCTTCGTGCAGGTCCTCGACGGTTTTGATGAAGTGTGCTTGTCCCAAGATCAGGTTGACCGAGTCAGGCTTATCGATGGTTACTGAAATGATATTGACCGCCATGCTTCCTCCCTCTGTGATTTTGTCGAATCGATATCCGAACAGAAGATGTCGCGTTGGAGAGAACTACCACTTCCGGCTCGTCATTGCGAGGTAAAGTCGAAGCAACCTCACCGACTGAAAAAATTGAGGGACCAGGGAAGCCACCGCTTCCGCCGGTCCCTCTCGGGTCAGCTTCTTAAGCAACAAGATTGTACCACATGCACCGCACATTCACCTCGGCAGCACAACCCATACTGATGGTACCCCGACAATTCCTACTAAAGGTAGTGGCCGAGGGTGGAGTCGCGTTGGGGAACGGCTTGGCGCAGACGTTTGCCGACCTCGGCGTATTCCCGCTCCATCGTCTCAGTGACCGACGGGACTATCTCGGCAAGAGCGGCCAGAAAATCTGGGTGCGTGACCGCCTTCGCCTCCAGATCCTTCCGCAGGGTAAGCTGGGCGGCGCGCATGCAGAGCAGGGCAAGGTCGGCCCCGGTAAACCGGTCCGTCCTGCGAACCAAGTCCTTCAGGTCCACGTCGTCGGCGAGAGCCATGTGGCGGGTGTGAACAGCCAGGATCTCGTGACGGGCGGCGGTATCCGGGACCGGAACGTAGACCAGCGCATCGAATCGTCCAGGCCGAAGCAGCGCCGGATCGATGAGATCAGGCCGGTTCGTAGCCCCCAGAATGACCACCCCGCGCAGCTCCTCCAAGCCGTCCAGTTCGGAGAGGAGCTGGTTCACGATCCGCTCGGTCACGTGGGGTTCGCCTGCCGCCGTCCCGCGTCGCGGCACAAGGGCATCTACCTCGTCGAAGAAGACGATGGCAGGGGCCACCTGGCGGGCCTTGGCGAAGAACTCTCGAATCCGCTGTTCCGACTCGCCGTACCACTTGGAGAGCAGATCGCTCCCCTTGGCCAGCATAAAGTTGGCCCGCGCCTCGTTGGCGACGGCCTTGGCCAGAAGGGTCTTGCCGGTCCCGGGCGGACCGTACAGGAGGACCCCTTTGGGCGGCTTGATGCCGAGGCGCTCGAAGGCCTGAGGATGGGTCAGCGGCAGTTCCACCGTCTCCCGAAGGGCCCGTTTGACATCGGCCAGGCCGCCGACATCGCTCCAAGTCACACGAGGGACCTCGATCAACAGCTCCCGAAGGGCCGAAGGGCGGATCCGCCGTAAGGCCTGGTTAAAGTCCTCGTGGGTGACGACCAGGCGCTGGAGGACCTCGGCGGGGAATGTTTCAAGCCTCAGATCCAACTCCGGGAGGATACGCCGGAGAGCATTCAGGGCGGCCTCACGGCAAAGGGCGGCCAGGTCCGAGCCGACGCAGCCGTGTGTGAGGTCCGCCACCCAATCCAGGTTGACATCCGGGGCAAGCGGCATGGCCCGCGTGTGGATCGTGAGAATCTGACGGCGTCCATTACGGTTAGGCACTCGCAGCTCAATCTCCCGGTCGAAGCGGCCTGGGCGGCGTAACGCCAGATCGATCGCGCCGACGCGGTTGGTGGCTCCGATGACGATCACATTGCCGCGCGGCGTCAGGCCGTCCATTAATGTCAGCAGTTGGGCCACGACCCGCCGTTCTACCTCACCCATCACCGCCTCGCGCTTGGGGGCGATCGAGTCAAGCTCATCGATGAAGATGATGGCGGGCGGGTTCTCTTGCCCCTCCTGAAAGATCGCGCGAAGGCGCTCCTCCGATTCGCCGTAGAAACGTCCCATGATCTCGGGCCCATTGATGGTGGCGAAGTGGGCCTTGGCTTCATTGGCCAGGGCTTGGGCCAGGAGGGTCTTACCGGTCCCCGGGGGGCCGTGCAGGAGTACGCCTTTGGGCGGCGCGATTCCAAGACGATCGAACAGTTCGGGATGTTTAAGCGGCAGCTCCACAACCTCCCGGATCTCGTTGATGACCTCGCCAAGTCCGCCGATGTCGTCGTAGGTGATATCCGGAAGGTGGGTCTCTTTGGTCTCGACAAACTCAGGGAGGAGTTCCACCTCGGTTTGGGGATTGATGCGCACGATGCCGGATGGGACGGTGCCGGCGACGACCAGGCGCACCTCGCCCAGCCCGATTGCCAGTGAGCCGAGCAAGCCTCGGAAGAGCTCCTCCGGATACATTCCGGGTGGGACAATCTCCTTGGAACGTGAGGCTGTTCCGACCGAGATCAGGTCGCCACGAACCACAGGACGGTAGAGCAGCGCCTGGCGGAGCACCTCGCCGGGGGCGACGGCGCGCAAGCCCTTGCGGGCGGGCGCCAGCGTGACCTTTTGCGCATCCCGCCAGGCGGCCTTGCGGACCTGCACGTAATCCCCGATGCTGGCATGAGCATTCGTACGAATCACGCCGTCGACCCGGATGACATCCAGGCCCTGATCGGCCGAGCGGGCCGCCGCCACCAGGGCCGCCGTTTCCCGTTCCCCGATGATGGAGACGATCTCGCCCCGCTCCAACTCCAGGACGGCAAAGGCCGCGTCGCTGACACGGACGATCCCGCGGCCGACGTCCTCCTGGCCGGCTTCGGCCACCTTCAGGCGAATGTCGCCCTCCACGTGAGGCTGTTGCATCTACTCTTTCGCTCCCTTAGTCTGGCCGTTCATCTGATGCCCACCGAAATACGCAAGGCCGACGGTCAGATGCAATCGGATTGTCGCTTGCGCCACGCACGGACTCTACCAAGGGCAACAAATTGCGTCAAGGTCAGAGTGGAGAAAAATTGTCGCGGAGTCATGATCGAGCATTCTTGGATCGAGGAAGCAAACGGCGGGAGCCTGTAAAAAGCAAAAGCCACAAGGTGTCTGTTCGTACATCACCTCCGGACTAAGCCGGACACCCCGTGGCTCTCTCGAGGAAGCCTCACTTGGAGCGGGTTTTGGTCCCAGGCTAAGCCCTCTTGCTCTGCAAGCACAGACTGCTTCGTGCTTACTCGCGTTTCTTTCAGCCATTGCCCGTTCACTGGGGCTTCCTCACTACTAATATAGGGTGATCCCCAATTGCGTGCAAGACCCGCTCTGTGTCTATTTGATATTTAATCGATCGACGTGCCTTGTCTCCTTCCCAAGGGCGGCGATGAAGGTTATACTGGGACGCTTTTGCAGACAGGACACCTGACAGGCACGCAGGAGAGTCGGCGGAACGATGTCTTCAATAGCTGTGAGCGGATGGCAGCATAACCACGCTTCACGGAAGGAGCCAACCGACCATGATCCCGAAGTATCGGAAGTTGCTGGTCACTACCGACTTTTCGTCTCTCGGAAACGCCGCCGTTCCGCATGCGTATGCCGTTCTGGCAGAACGTGGCGGGACCGTCATT
This sequence comes from Patescibacteria group bacterium, assembly GCA_035561835.1. Taxonomy (GTDB): domain Bacteria; phylum Methylomirabilota; class Methylomirabilia; order Methylomirabilales; family Methylomirabilaceae; genus Methylomirabilis. Next base: position 4,723 of record DATMXF010000239.1, on the reverse strand, counting down.
CTCTGCCACGTCACTGATGTGCATGGACCGCCGAACCCGCTCTACGCTCACTATTCGCCATGGGGCTCGCTCTCAGGAGAGGAGCGAACGGAGCTTCGACAGACACTGCTTCGCTCACTGGAAGCGCTTGTACCCGAGCAGGTCCGTCAAGAGCGGATCGTGACAACGGAGGTGCGGGTAGTTGAGAGCCCATTACTGGTCCACGAGGCGATCTGCCAGGAGGCCGCTGAACTGGACGTGGATCTGATCGTGATGGCATCCCATGGCCATTCCAGGATGGCTCGCCTGTTCATGGGCTCGGTGACAGAGCACGTGCTGCGGTCAGCCGATCGTCCTATTCTTATTGTCCGCAGCCGAGGGTAACGCCTCTTGTGTCGGGAGAGGTGCGAAACATCTGCGCTTGCGTCAAGTCACGGTAGGAATCTATAATGCTGCATAGATAGCCCATACGGCATGGCTGTACTACGGTGCACAAAAACCCCCCACGCCCCCCTTTCGCAAAGGGGGGCTACGGGGGGTTTCTCTGAGGCTGACGGCTGAGCGCCGATCGCTATTTTCGAAGGAGCCTGAGACAGGAGGGATGAGGTGAAACGAGTGGTGATGGCGGCAGTGGCGACGATGACGCTGCTCGCGGCGACTCCGTGGTTGACCTTGGCTGCGGGTTACGGCAACCCACAGTTGCTTGTGAACACCCAGTGGTTGACCCAGCACCTGAATGACCGGGATCTGCGGATCATCGACATGCGCAACAGCCCGGACGAGTACGCCGCCGGACACATTCCCGGTGCGGTCTACCTGTCGGTCAATCAGGCCCGTGTGGCCTTGAAAGAGTCCGGCTTCGCTCTGCCTCCCGATTATGAGATCGAAGAGCGATTGGGACAGCTCGGGATCACCAAAGACACCATGGTGGTTGTATATGACGACCAGGGAGGGCTCAACGCCTCGCGCCTGTTCTTTACCCTTGAATATGCCGGCCACAAAAAGGTGGCGTTGTTAAACGGAGGCATCACGAAGTGGGTTGCTGAAGAGCGGTCTCTGTCGAAAACGGCGCCGCAGGTAAGCAAGACGGTCTACCAGGTCCAGGCTGAGACACAGCGTGTCGCGGCGGCGGGCTGGATTGTTGCCAACCTGGGGAAGCCGAATCTGGCCCTGGTGGACGCACGATCGGCTGCTGAGTTTCGCGGCGAGGATCTGCGGGCCAAGCGGGGAGGCCACATCCCGGGAGCCGTCAACATTGAGTGGACGCACAACCTGGCCGCCGACAAGACATTCAAAACGGCGGAAGAACTCCTGGCGCTCTATAGCCAGGCGGGGGTCACGAAGGATAAGACGATCGTAAGCTACTGCCAGACGATGCATCGCGGCGCCGTCACCTACTTTATACTCCGGCTCCTGGGGTATTCGGATGTTCGCGGGTACGATCGCTCCTGGAGCGAGTGGGGTAACGACCTTACGCTGCCCGCACAATGGTGAGCGGGTGGTGGAGGTCCAAGACGCTCTGCAGACGACGGTCGGACGTACGACATATCTTCGCGGCGACAGGCTGCAACATCTTGCGATGGCGTGAGGAGAGACATGGGTGAGTTGCGGCGCGATCCGGTGAGAAATCGTTGGGTAGTGATCGACTCGGAGCGGCCGGATCGAGAGGCCGGCCTGAAGGTAGAGGCGCAGCCGCCCCCACCGCTTTCCGGTCCATGTCCCCTGTGCCCCGGGAATGAGTTGATGACTCCACCCGAGATTATGGCGTTTGGCGAGCCCTCACGCCAGCGGAATCAGGTCGGCTGGTGGGTTCGAGTCACCCCTGACCTGCAGCCTCTGTGCCGGATTGAGGGTGATTTCGATCGAAGACCGGAGGGGCCCTTCGACGTAATGAACGCCGTAGGGGCCCATGAGATCGTCATAGAGAGTCCACTGCATCATTCAACGTGGGCGGAATTTTCGGAGCAGCAGTTGGAGCGCGTGCTGCGCGCCTACCGGCTGCGCAGTCTGGATCTTCGCCTGGATGAGCGGTTCCGATCGCTGATCGTCGTAAAGAACCATGCGGACGCGGCCGGCATCCTCAGCCATCCCCATTCCCACGTGCTGGCATTCCCGTTCGTCCCGTACGGGATTGAAGAGGAACTGCGCGGGTGTCTGGAGTTCTACGCGAGAAAGGAGCGCTGCGCCTTTTGCGACATCATACTCCATGAGCGGGTCTCACGCGTCAGACGGATAGCGGAGACCGAGCACTTCGTGGTACTGGCGCCCTTCGCCTCCCGCTTTCCTTTCGAGACGTGGGTGCTGCCACTCCGTCACGCCTCTGATTTCGCGAAGATCGGCGAAAGAGAGTTGGTCGATCTGGCCGGCCTCGTGAAGCGGATGATGCAGATGGTCGGGAAGGTGCTCGGCAACCAGTCCTGCACGATCGTCCTCCACAGCGCCCCATTTGACGAACCGCACCGGCATGACTATCACTGGCATTTAGAGATCATCCCTAAAACTGCGCCTGTGGCGGCATTCGGGTGGGGTGCCAGACTTTTTGTGAACCCGATTCCGCCTGAGGAGGCGGCCGCCCTGATGGCGCCACAGATGTAAGGCGACGCGATGTGCCCGCCGGAGCCGCAGAAGCTCAGCCTGAGCCTTGGGGATGCCCTGATCGTTGTGGATGTCCAGAACGATTTCCTGCCGAGGGGTAGCTTGGCGGTACCGCACGGGGATGACGTCATCCCCGTCCTCAATCGCTACCTGGCCGATTTTGCGCGCCGAGGCCTACCGATCTTCGCCACCCGAGACTGGCACCCGCCTGATCACTGTTCGTTCCAGCCGTATGGCGGACCTTGGCCTCCTCATTGTGTGGCCGGGTCGGAAGGCGCGGCGTTTGCCCCCGCCCTCGAGCTCCCCGCCTCCAGTACCCGCATTACCCTCAAAGGCACACAGCCCGGTAGGGACGCCTATTCCGCGTTCGACGGGACGGATCTTGATGCACGGTTGCGCGCCCATGGCGTAGGGCGCCTCTTTGTTGGCGGCCTGGCTACCGACTACTGCGTCTTGTGTACCGTAGAGGATGGTCTGAAGGCCGGGTATGCGGTCGTCCTCCTCCAGGATGCGATCCGGGCCGTCAATGTGCGCCCCGGTGACGGGGAACGGGCGGAAGCGGAGATGATTCGACGGGGGGCCATACCGATCCGATCGGAGATGCTGGCTGTATGAATCGTCCATCGAGCCTGCTGTTGACCGATCTGTATCAGCTCACCATGCTGCAAGGGTATGTCGAGCATGGGATGGAGGAGCAGGCGACCTTTGAGTTCTTTGTGCGTAAGCTACCGCCGACGCGTAATTTTCTGCTGGCTGCGGGGCTGGAACAGGCGCTGAGCTTCCTCGAAGAGTTGCGTTTTACATCCGAGGAGCTGGAGTGGCTGAGGGGCTGCGGTCTGTTTCGGCCGACCCTCGTAGACTACTTGGAAACCCTCCATTTTACCGGCGACGTGCATGCGATGCCGGAAGGAACGGTCTTTTTCCCTGATGAGCCGATCGTGCGGATCACCGCCCCGATTCCGCAGGCGCAACTGGTGGAGACACGCCTGATTAACCTGCTCCACTTCCAGACCCTCATCGCGTCGAAGGCGGCGCGTTCAGTGCTCGTTGCCCCGGGGAAGCTCCTGGTCGATTTTGGTCTGCGTCGCGCCCACGGGGCGGAGGCCGGGTTGCTTGCGGCGCGCGCCAGTTACCTGGCGGGATTCTCAGGGACGTCCGCGGTGCAGGCGGCGCCGGTATTCGGCATACCGATCTACGGGACGATGGCGCACTCCTTTGTTCAGGCCCACGAGGATGAGGCGGCCGCCTTCGAACGCTTCGCGCATGCTAATGCGGATAATGTCGTCCTGCTCATCGACACCTACGATACCGAGGCGGGTGCGGCGAAGGTGGTCTCACTGGCGCCCCGGCTGCAACAGAAAGGGATTCCCATCAAGGGTGTACGCCTGGACAGCGGTGATCTTGCGGACCATGCCCGCAAGGTGCGGCGGATTCTGGATGAGGGCGGGTTGACCGACGCGACGATCTTCGCCAGCGGAAACCTGGACGAATCTATTGTGCAGCAGTTGTGTGCTGCTCAAGCTCCGATTGACGGCTTTGGCATCGGGACGCGCATGGACACCTCCGCCGATGCCCCGTACCTGGATTGTGCCTATAAGCTGGAGGAGTACGGTGGGAAGGCGCGTCGGAAGCGCTCTGAGGGCAAGGCGACATGGCCGGGCCGCAAGCAGGTCTATCGCCGGTATGACGCCGACGGCTGTATGCGCTCCGATATTCTAACCGTGGAAGATGACCTACAGGATGGCGAGCCGTTGATCCAGCCGATGATGCGCGCCGGCAAGCGCCTTTGCGCTCCGCCCACCCTCACGGCACTTCGTGAGCGCGCGCGCAAACAACTCGCGCGTTTGCCTCACGGGCTGCGGACGCTTGAGAAAGGGCCGGACTATCCCGTCCAGATCTCTGCTGCGCTACGCGACCTGGCCAAGGCTGTAGATGAACATCGACTCTGAACGGCTTGACCGCCTACGGCTGTCATGCTACAGTCGGCCCGTTCCTTTCATCGTTACCTTGCGCCCGTAGCTCAGCCCGGATAGAGCGTTTGCCTGCGGAGCAAAAGGCCGGCAGTTCAAATCTGCCCGGGCGCACCAATGACATCCAACCAGTACTGCCTCCGGGGCCTGCCTTTCGCCATATAAAATGACGACGTGTT
>DATMXF010000238.1:0-8389 GCA_035561835.1 Patescibacteria group bacterium | reverse complement strand
AGCGCAAAGCCTCTGCGGCTGAGCCGTGAACGAGGGCCTGATCGTCGTCTCGACATTGCGCCTACTCCTCTGCCGGCTCGATCCGGCGTCTGGCGATGGCGCCCAGCCTAGCGGCGAGGCGCGTCGTCATCTCGCCCATCTATTCGGGCGGATAGGCAGTTCGCGTCACGCCTCTCCAACCCGCTCTCATCGACGGAATGTTCCAGGGCAGCCCGTGCAACTGAAAACGAGATTCAGATGAGGGTTCTGTCTCTCGGGCGGGACCGGCCCATGTCTTTGTTGCGCCCTCTAGATTCCTTACACTTAGCGCCGCGCCTTGCGCAGATCCGCGATCGTTCGGCCCCAGTCTCCCTTGTCCGCGATTTGCCGGGCCTGCTGGAGCACTTCCCATCGGGACTTGCTGCGCTGAACGCCGGGATGGCCTTCCACTTCCATCTGTGAGGATACCGCCTGAACCACTTCCATGACGTCATTGCGCATCACGTGGAAATGCCGATCGATGTACAGAAACAGTTCACTGCCGGTCGAGGCCCCGACATTGAAGAACGCCGTCGCGATCGCGATCACCTGCTTCTCGGTGAGAGCTTCGAGGTGCACGAACCGGATGGAGTCCGCGACCCGCGTGACAAACCGCCATAGGGCGCGTGCGCGATTGGTCGGTCCCGTGGTCTTCGCAGAGGCCCCGTTGCGAAACTCGTCGTTGACAGTAATCTTATAGCCCGTATACGAGGTAGAGGCAAAGCTTCGGAACTCTGCATCCAGCACGGTCTGTGTGGGTGCTGTTGGTCGTAGTTGCTCTCCCGATTCGTCCCATGCCTCATCCAGCCAACCGCTGACGAGCCAGTCAGACGTCTTATGCAGGCTCAGTGGAAGCACGAACCTCGCAGGCTCTGTGCTGACTGCACAGTAGATCTGCCCGGCTTCGAGAGAGCACGATGGGGGCACGGCAACCGACAGATGGTACTCTGGCCAGTGGACTCGCTGACCCGCTGTGCGGTAGATTTCGTCCTGCCGCGCCTCAACCATATCCGGCCATTTCAGCTCCATCATGTGCCTCCCCTGAGATGACTGTCGTCGGTGGAAATCGGTGGAGAATGGACTCCGGAACCCTCAGGTGTGTCTCACGCTGATTCAAGAGGGCACACGCGGTGATCGGAACACGCAGCCTGCGAGGCTGCAGTCAAGCACATGCAGAGACACCGGTTACTTCAAGGACGAAGCGTGTAGGAACTTTCATCGCGGTTTTTCTCCATCGAGCGGAGTATAGACAAGGTGGTGCATGGTGTCAATGAGGGGAAATCGAGGGGCGTTTGGGGGAGGCGGTTCCCCCGGTCAGGATGTCCTGGATATCCTGACCTGAGTGAAAGGGTATCAGAGGGCAGACCTATCCTGTTCGGCCGTCGGAAGCGAGGCCGGGGGGATGTGTTGCCGAATGGCGACCGGGTCGGCGGAATAGGCGGTTTGACGCAGGGGATCGCCCTGCGACAACCGGACGACTTGGCCCCCTTTCAGGTCGATTGCGGGAATAATCAGCATCTACGTAAGGGAGGCGAAGTTCTTCAACAGTTGCAGGCCTAATGCTTGACTCTTCTCGGGGTGAAACTGGCAGGCAAAGAGATTATCGCGCCATAGCGCTGAGGTAAATCGAAGACCGTACTCGGTCGTCGCGGCGATCACGCTTTCATCCTCCGGTTGTACATAGTACGAATGGACGAAATAGAAGAACGCCCCATCGGGGATGCCCTTGAAGATCGGGGCTTGCCGTTCGATCCGGATTCGGTTCCACCCCATGTGGGGAATCTTGAGTAGGGGCGATTCGCGAATCGCCCCTACTGCGGCATTCTTGAATCGGACGACCCGGCCCTTGATGATGTTGAGGCCCACGTGATGTCCGAACTCCTCACTCTCACTGAACAGAAAGTGCAGCCCCAGGCAAATACCGAGAACCGGCTTGCCCACCTCGATCGCTCGAAGCAGCGGCTCGATAAATCCACCATCCCGAAGCTTACTGATTCCATCGGCAAACGCGCCGACCCCGGGCAGAACAATGCCGGATGCGTCCCGGAGCGTTCGCGGATCCTCCACGACCTTAGCGTCGGCCCCAACGCGCTCAAACCCCTTCTGAACGCTTCTGAGGTTCGCAATACCGGAATCGATAATGGCAATCATGCCATCTCCTCACGCACCACGCATCTCTGGGATGGGCGGCGGGTGGCGACGCGTCGTCGATGACAGGCGAAGCACGGACAGCGCAGCCTGTCATCGACGATTGGAGCCGTACAGGGACGTACGGCGAGATTAAGCGGAGCCACTTGCCGTCTACCCATTGGCTCCAAGCCCCGCACCCTCTACAAACTCCCCTTTGTCGAGGGGACTTCGGCAATTCGCGGATCGAGTGCCGTCGCCTGATCGAGGCTCCTGGCCAATGCCTTAAAGATCGCCTCAACGCAATGATGCAGGTTCTCACCGTACAGGATCCCCACATGGAGGGTCACCTTCATGTTCAAGGCGAGGGCGCGCATAAACTCCTTGACGAGCGTGACATCGAACCCCCCGATCCGGCCCTTCAGTTGTGGCGCCTCGTAGACCAGATAGGGGCGGCCGCTGATGTCGAGCACCACGCGGGCCAGTGCCTCGTCCAGCGGCACAAGCGCTGACGCAAACCGCCGGATGCCCCGCTTGTCCCCCATGGCCTGGGCAAACGCTTCGCCGAGCGCAATCCCGACATCCTCCACGGTGTGGTGCAGATCGATCTGGAGATCGCCACGCGCCTCAATGCTGAGGTCGAAAAGGCCGTGCGTCGCCAGTTGGGCCAGCATGTGATCGAGGAATGGGATCTGCGTTTGAAGTGTGTGTCGGCCCGCTCCGTTCAGGTTGAGCTCCACCGCGACATCGGTCTCTGAGGTCTTCCTGCACACCCTGGCTGTCCGGCTCATGATCCGCTCTCCGTCCTCTGTGTCATCTCGCGTTACGGTTCGCTCCTCAAGAACAGGGTATAGGGTCTAGGGTTCAGGGTAAAGAACAGAACCCTGTCTAACCCCTGATCCTCAACTCTCAATCCTGCTTCAAGGCCTTCGTCAATGCCTCCACAAACTGATCGTTCTCTGCTTTCGTCCCCACAGTGACCCGCAGGCAGTCTTGCAGGCCCGGCACCGACCCAACATTTCGTACCAGAACGCCAAGCTGAAGCAGCCTTTCGAACAGATCGCGTCCCGGACGCGTCGTCCGAAAGAGGATAAAGTTAGCTGCCGACGGGAACGCCTCGACGCCGGGCAACGCAACCAGGCAGCACAGCACCCGCTCCCGCTCCCGGACCACCTCACAAATGTTGGCGTCGATCCACTCATGGTGGTTGAGCAGTACGACAGCGGCCGTCTGGGAGAAACTGTTCAGGTTGAACGGGAGGCGGACCTTTTCTACCTCGGCTGCGAGCGCAGGATGGGCAACGAGGTAGCCGATTCGCAGACCGGCCAGCCCGATCTTGGAGAGGGAGCGGAGGATAACCAGCCGCTCCTGATCGACCAGATGCGGCAACATGGTCCGTCCGGCATACGGCCCATAGGCTTCGTCCACAACGACCAATCCCGGCGCAACGGTCACAATCTTCACGATCTCCGCCTCGGAGAAGACCCCGCCGGTTGGGTTGTTCGGTGTCGCCAGAAAGATGACCTTGGGACGCAATCGCTCGATGGTCTCGATCAGTGTCGGCAGATCTGGCTCAAAGCGAGGGCCAAGCGGTACCCCTTCGAAAGATAATCCGTGAGCCCTCGCAATCAGTTCATACATCGAAAAGGTCGGGACAGGGGCGAGAGCCGTAGCCCCAGGGCCTGAAGTCGCTAGCAGTAACAGTTGAATCAGCTCATCGGACCCATTGCCCAGGACAAGCGATCCCGGCGCCACCTGGAGCTGTGAGGCCAGGACTGATCGGAGCCGATCTGCTTTCGCATCCGGGTAGCGATGGACGTCCACCTGCTCCAACGCGCGGCGAAGCTCCCGGCGAAGCTCCTCGGGAAGCGGGAACGGGCTTTCGTTGGCATCGAGCTTGATCAGGCCTGGTCTCGGCTCCTCGGCTCGATACGCTGTGAGGCTCAGAACTTCAGGCTTGACCAGATCGAGCAAGCGCGGCCTCTTCATGTACGCCTCCGGATCGAGGCCGCCCTCGCGTGGGCCTCGAGTCCCTCCAGACGTGCCAGTTCAACCAATGTCGGCTCCAGCGCCTCCAGCTTCTGTCGGCTAAAGGCGATCAGCGAACTCTGACGTTGGAAATCGGCCACGGAGAGGGGCGAGGCAAAGCGCGCCGTTCCTCCTGTCGGCAGGATATGATTCGGCCCGGCCAGATAATCACCCACCACCTCAGGACTTGCGCCCCCCATGAAAATGGCGCCTGCGTGCCTGATCCGGGGCAATAGTCCCCACGGGTCCTTCACCAACAGTTCCAGGTGCTCCGGCGCGATCTCATTGCAGAGGGTGACGGCCTCGTCCAGTCCCTTCACGACGATCGCCGCGCCGAACTGCTCCAAGGAGGCTTCTGCAATCTGCCGCCTTGGCAACAGTGCTACCTGACGCTTCACCTCGTCCACCACCTCTGCGGCAAGCCGCTGGGACGGAGTGAGCAGCATCGCGCTGGAAAGCGGATCGTGCTCGGCCTGCGAGAGCAGGTCGGCGGCAACCCACGTGGCCTCGGCATCGTCATCGGCGATGATCAACAACTCCGTCGGACCGGCAATCATATCGATCCCGACCTGTCCGAAGACCAGCCGCTTGGCCGCCGCGACATACACGTTCCCAGGACCCACGATCTTATCCACCTTCGGAATCGATGCGGTCCCGTAGGTCATGGCCGCCACTGCCTGGGCGCCGCCTGCCTTATAGATCGCATGAACCCCGCACAGATCGGCGGCGACCAACACCGCGTCAGCCACCTTGCCGTCGTGACGCGGCGGCGTACACATCACGACCTCCGCTACGCCGGCAATCGCAGCCGGGATCGCATTCATGAGCACCGTAGACGGATAGGCCGCCGTGCCCCCCGGAACATAGATCCCCACCCGGTCCAGCGGACGGACAACCATCCCGACAATCGCCCCATCTTCCTCAGAGAACCAGGAGGGACGAAGCTGCCTGAGGTGAAAGGTTCTGACCCGCGATATCGCCGTCTTGATGGCCTCAAGGGACGCGGGCGCCAAGGCTGCGTATGCCGCCTCAACCTCCCCTGGCCCGACCTGTACTGATGCGGCATCGAGACGGACACCGTCGAACCGCTCCGTCAGCTCGAAAAGGGCGGCATCGCCGCCCGTACGTACCCCTTCCACGATACTGCGAACGGTCTGCTCGACGTCGGCAGGCAGCATACCCTGCCGGGACCTGATCTGCGTGACAAACAGCCGCCACTCTTGCGAGCCGACCTGGAGGACCTTCATGTACGCGCCCTCGCTGCTTGCGCCTCAACCTGCTTTCGCATCTCCTCGATCAGATCCTGGACCCGGCGGTACTTTGTCTTGAGACTCGCCCGATTGACAATGAGTCGCGCCGTAGCCTTGGCGATCTCCTCAACCTCCACCAGCCCGTTTTCCTTCAAGGTCTGCCCGGTCTCCACGAGGTCAACGATTCGCTCGGCCAGCCCCACAAGGGGCGCAAGCTCAAGAGAACCGTTTAATTTAATGATCTCTGTCTGAATCCCTTTACGGCTGAAGAACGCTTCCGCGAGATGTGGATATTTGGTGGCCAGTCTCAGATGCGACCAGGAATGGGGGTCATCCTGCTTACGAAGCTCGGCCGGCTCTGCGACAACAAGTCGGCAGGCGCCGAACCGGAGATCCAACGGCTCATAGACATCGCGGCACTGCTCGAGGAGCTGGTCTTTCCCCACGATCCCCATATCGGCAGCACCGTGCTCAACGTAGGTCGGGATGTCGGCAGGTTTCAATGTGAGGAACTGCAGTTGCCGACCGGTATCCTCGCAGATCAGGCGGCGCGAATCGGCAAAGTCCCGGAGGCATGTGATGCCCATTCCCTCAAAGAGCGCCATGACAGGGGATAACAGGCGACCCTTAGGCAGCGCGATGGCAATGACGTCGTTGTTTGAAGTTCCAGGTGCCATGTTTCGCGTTTCGGGTTTCGCGTTTCGAGTCCCAACTCAAAACTCGAAACTCCAAACCCGACACTCTCTTTTATTTATTCAGCGACTCGCTCGATATCGGCGCCGAGCCCCTGAAGCTTCCGTTCAATCGACTCATATCCCCGATCGAGATGGTAGACTCGCGAGACGGTGGTGGTCCCCTGAGCGGCCAGTCCTGCGAGAACCAGTGATGCGCTCGCCCGCAGATCGGTCGCCATCACCGGGGCGCCCGATAGCATGGGAATGCCATGGACAAACGCCGTAGTGCCGATCACCTTGATATCCGCACCCATCCTCAGCAGCTCATTCACGTGCATGAATCGGTTCTCAAACACGGTCTCGGTGATGACGCTGCTCCCCTGGGCAACAGCCATCAGCGCCATGAACTGCGCCTGCATATCGGTGGCAAATCCTGGATAGGGATGGGTTCTGACATTGACCCCTCGCAATTGTCCGTCCCCCAAGACCCGAATACTGCGGTCCGTCTCCTCTATCAGTACGCCGGTCTCACGCAGTTTCTCTGTAATCGCCTCCAGGTGGCCCGGCAGGCAATGAGTGACGGTGACGTCGCCGCCGGTGATCGCGGCCGCAACCATAAAGGTCCCCGTCTCGATCCTGTCCGGAATCACCTCGTGCTCTGCTCCGTGCAGATGCGAGACGCCCTCGATACTGATCGTTGGCGTTCCCGCGCCCTCGATGCTCGCGCCCATACCATTCAGCAGAGCGGCCAGGTCGACGACCTCGGGCTCGCACGCAGCGTTCTCCAGCACCGTCACCCCATCGGCCAGCGTGGCGGCCATCATTACATTCTCAGTGCCGGTGACGGTCTGGCCATCGAATGTAATCCTGGCGCCCCTCAAACGCGACGCCTTCGCTTCAACGTATCCTGCGTCAAGGCTGACCGTTGCACCCATCTTCTCAAGCGCCGCCAGATGCAGATTGATCGGTCGTGACCCGATGGCGCACCCTCCCGGCAAAGAGACCCGTGCTCGTCCGAATCGGGCCACCAGGGGGCCGAGAACCAGCACCGATGCCCGCATCGTCTTGACCAGTTGATAGGGCGCCTCACACTGACCGATGCCATCGGCACGAAGGGATATGGTCTCTCGATCACGTCGTTCGACGCTCACACCTAAATGGCTGAGCAGGCCGATGGTCGTCTTCACATCGCCCAATTGCGGAACGCGATGAAGCCGGATCGACTCCCCTGTAAGCAACGAGGCTACCATCTCTGGCAGGGCCGCGTTCTTTGCGCCACCAGCCTCCACCTGTCCTCTGAGAGGGACCCCACCTCTGATAATCAGTCTATCCATGCGCCCTTCCTCGCCTCGGCGCACACACGACCCGATCGCGACCAGCCACGTCCCGCCTCACCTCGACTGGTCCGAAGCCTTCCGTCTTCCGGATCAGCTCCATCACAGCGGACGCCTGACCGTCACCGACCTCGAAGACCAGCCAGCCGTCGTCGCGAAGATAGGCGGGAGCCGCTTCGATGATTCGCCGATAATAGCGCAGGCCGTCCGGGCCGCCATCGATGGCCTCGACAGGCTCATAGGCGGTGATCTCAGGAGCTAAGACGCGACAGGCGTCTGAGGGAATGTACGGCGGATTTGATACGATCAGGTCACACCCTCCCCCAGCGTCGATCGTCCGAAGCGGTTCAAGGAGATCGCCTTGGACGCAGCGAACCCTGCCCATCAGTCCCAGCGTGCCTATGTTCCGTCTGGCGATTCGACAGGCGCCCGGCGAACGGTCGATAGCGTAAATGAGCGCACGAGGCAGTTCGACCGCCAGCGCCAAGGCAATGGCACCACAACCGGTACCGAGGTCCACAATGACGGGTTTCGGGTTTCGGGTTTCGGGTTTCGGGTTAACCGAACCGGCAGTCGACCTCGAACTATCACGATCAAACTCGAAACTCGAAACTCGAAACTCGAAACTGATTTTGCCCAGGGCGGCCTCGACAAGCGTTTCGGTGTCCGGCCTTGGAATCAGGACATCCGGGCTCACGGCCAAGGGAAGTGACCAGAACTCTTTCACCCCAAGGATATAGGCAACCGGCTCTCTGGCCTCGCGCCGGGACACCATCGATTTAAGGAGGCCGGAACTGTCTAAGGGAATCGGCTGCTCCGGATCCAGGATAAACTGCCACCTCGGAATACCCGACGCCGCCTCCATAAGGTACGCTGCGTCAAGCAGTGCGCTCTGTACGCCGCTCTCCACCAGCCGCTCCACCACCTGACGGTATGTGAAAATCTGAGGGGTGTGGGG
>DATMXF010000237.1:0-4621 GCA_035561835.1 Patescibacteria group bacterium | reverse complement strand
CTTGACGTCTTCACCATGATTGCCTTCGTTTCCCGTCAAGCCGAAGAGTCGCTCCTTGAGGATCGGGTCGCGCCCGTTCCAGAGGGCGATCGCAAAGCAGATGAGCTGGTGACGATCACAGATGCCCGCGAGGCCGTCCTCCCCCCACCGGTAGGCCCTCGAGCGGGCATGGTCATGGGGGAAGTAGTCCCAGACGGTCCCGTACGGACTGTAATCCTCACGCACCGTTCCCCAGGCACGCTCACTGAGGTAAGGTCCCCAGCGCTTCCAGTGGACCCTGCGTTCGCGCGATGCTTGCAGTCGTTCCTCTTCCTTCGTCACGATACCTTCTCCTCTTGCCGCGAGTTCGTCATACCGGCGGAAGCCGGTATCCAGAGGGCCCGACTAGATTCCGTGTCAAACACGGAATGACGGGCCAGAACAGAAAACGATGCCCCGCAGCTTGCTGTGAGGTAATTCACTCGCCGCCCCTTTTTCCGATGCCTCCTGTCGAAAGGGATTATGGTTCTGCGATCTCACAGAACACCTTAATAGCGCCTTTCGCCGCCGTGAGCGTCTTCATCAACTCTTCGTAATGCTCAAGGCCCCTTACCGGGTGGGTGAGCAGCTTGGACAACCATCCCGGCCACTGAAGCTCGGCCTGCGACAGGTCCTTGATCCCGATTTCGAAATATTCTCGATTGGCGCTCACCGTGCCCACCACCACCTTGTTGCCAAGCACAAACCCCAAATTGATCATGTCGGCTGGGACCTCGATCTTGCGCCCGCCTCCTGTGACACTGGACAGAATGAGCACCCCGTTCTTTCCCAAGATATTCATCGCCTCGAAGACCAGCGGCGAGTACCCTGTCGCTTCGAAAATGATGTCAAAGGGGCCGTGGTCATGAGCCTCTTGTACGAGGGTCGTATCCAGGGTGCTGTGATAGCAGCCGCCGATGTGATGGATCAGATCGGCGTTCAAGTAGGGCTGCTTGGTCCGGCCGAAGGTACAGACCTCAAGGCCTCGAATGCGGAGCGCTAACGTGGCGAGAAGCCCGATTGTGCCTGCGCCAAGCACGGCGGCGCGCTTGGGGTGCCAGATTCGGAGCCGCCGCTGGATCTCGTACGCCTGTGCGATCCCTTTCTCGATCACGCTGGTGGGCTCAAGCAGCACGCCTACCGCCTTGAGTCCCTGCGGCACCTTGACGATGTACTCCGGGTCGTCCACGTAGTATTCGGTGAGGAAACCGTGGCGAAGGCTGATGCCGCGCTCCAAGTAGACATCGTCGGTGGTCATGTCGTACATGCCGATCTGGTCGTAGAGGGAATGTCCGGGGCGCCGCACCGTCGCGACGACGTAGTCCCCCGGCGTCAGCTCTGTGACGTTTGGCCCCACGGCCTCGACGATTCCGAAAGACTCGTGTCCGATAATGAGGTAGTCATCCTCAGGTGGCGGCGCCCCGTAGTCGGCCGCATTGATCTCTTTATCAGTCCCATCGATGCCGACGCGCAGCAGCTTCACCAGGACCCCGCGTCCGTCCGTTACGTCGCTCACCTGTGGCTTCGGCACGTCTCGCAGATGGACGGAGTTCGCCTTCCCTGGAATGACTGCGATGGCCTTCATGTTGCGTCCTCCTTGACCTGAAGGCGTTCTGGTTACGCCGCTTTGACGTCCTCCATCAGCGCGAAGAAGCCTTCGGCAAGCGTCGGGTGGATGTAGACAGCCCCTTTCAACAGGGTGTAGGGCAGGTCCGCAAGCATAAGCGTGCCGATTATCTGAATCAACTCCCCGCCCTCAGTTGCCAGGATAGCTGCGCCCAGAATGCGATCGGTGGCGGCGTCTACCACGAGCTTCATCAGGCCCGCGGTCTCGTCGCGCTCGATGGCGCGCGCGACCCACGCCATCGGGATCTTCCCGATCTTCAGATTGTGACCTTTCGCTCTCGCTTCCTTCTCGGTCATGCCGACTCGGCCCAGTTGCGGATCGGTAAACACAGAGTAGGGCACAATGCGGTTGTTGATGGTTAGATCCTTGCCCTCCACGAGATTGGCGTACAGGATCTGGTAGTCGTTATATGAGATGTGCGTAAAGGCCGGCCCGCCCTTCACGTCGCCCAAGGCCCAGATGCCTGGCACAGTGGTCTCCAGACGGCCGTTGACCTTGATGAAGCCACGCGCGTCGGTTTCAACCTCGACCTCTTCCAGGCCCAAGTCGTCGGTATTCGGCCTTCGCCCCGTGGCCACAAGCAGATGAGAACCGGACACCGTCTGAGAGCCGCCATCCCCATCGAGGATCAGCGTGATCCGGCCGTTTGCATACTGCATCCGGCTTGTGCGCGCGCGAAGCACGAAGGAGATGTCTTCACCTTCCAGGATTTTGTGCAGCTCGGCCGCGACGTCCGGATCCTCACGCGTGAGGATCTCATCGCCGCGGTGGATGATGCTCACACGGCTGCCGAACCGGCGAAACATCTGTCCAAACTCCAGCCCAATGTACCCGCCACCAAGGATTAGCAAGTGCTCGGGCAGCTCGCGGAGCTCCATAATGCTGGCGTTGGTCAGGTACTCGACGGTGTCCAGCCCTTTGATGAGGGGGATCTCTGGACGGGTACCGGTGTTGATAAAGATTCGTTCGCCCTCGAGCTCTTCCTCTCCGACCGCGATCCGGTGAGGGCTAACAAACCGGGCCTGCCCGCGGTACAGACGCAGGGTCTTGCGCTGATCCACCTTGCGCTGCTGACCCGAACGAAAACTCTGAACTATCGCGTCTTTGCGGGCCACGATCTGGGGTAGATCGACGCTGACCTCTGCCGTCCGAACGCCCCAGCGGGCCGCGTTACGGGCGTAGTGGGCCACCTGCGCGGACGCGACCATGGTCTTTGTCGGTGTACAACCCGTATTGATGCACGTGCCGCCGAGATGTTCCTTCTCGATCAGGGCCACGCGCCAGCCGAGGTCTGCCAGCGCTTGAGAGAGAGGATTACCGCCCTGGCCGGAACCGATGACAATCGCGTCAAAATGGTTTTCTTGGGCCATCTTATCCTCCTGTGAAACTGGTACGCCTGAATTACCCGGTCACGGCTTCTTCTTGAACTCTAACGCAGCGGAATTGATGCAGTACCTGAGATGCGTCGGTGCCGGACCATCATGAAAGAGGTGACCGAGGTGGGCGTCGCACCTGCTGCAGAGTACCTCAGTTCGCCTCACGCCAATACTGTGGTCAGCTTCGGTTCTTACGGCTTCGTCCGCAATCGCGGCCCAGAAGCTCGGCCACCCCGTACCGGAGTCGAACTTGGTGTCTGAGCTGAATATATCGTTGCCGCAACAGACGCAGAGGTAGGTCCCTTTCTCATGCAGGTTCCAATATTGACCTGTGAAGGGCACTTCTGTCCCTTTCTTCCTGGTCACATAATACTGATCTTCAGGAAGCTGCTTTCGCCACTCCTCGTCAGACTTGTTGACTTTGTCGGCCATAGTGGATTCTCTCCCCCCGACGAGTACTCTTCCCTCCATCGGGCGATCAGATCATAACACGCGCTCGGGGTCGAATGCCCGGTCTGGCCTTCAGGAGAACTTCAGAATGTCGGGCGGCGAGTATGCCTAAGTTAGCTCAATGGCTGTGCGAAAGGCACCCTTGATCGACTTTTGAAGGAATTGTCGGACACGTTTCCGCATCGTCGGCGGGATAGTCTCATACCGCGCGCCTGGGCGTCGTGCGCCCCTGGCGCACCTCTGCCTCCAGTCGCCGCTTGGCCTCCTGCACCCGCTGCAGTCGGCCCTCCTTCGTGCGCAGGGCCTCCGGCAGCTCATCCCCCCGACGATCCGACCCATACTGTTGATCCTCGGCCCGGTCCAGTTGCTCGGCCTCCTCGAGGCGGCGCAGATACATCTGCTCCTGTGCGTACGGCAGAAAATGATAACTCATGCTCCCCCTCCATGCGTGAATGGTGTCGCGCTATTCTACGCGAGGAGGCGGGTGATCGCCAGACCGAAGTGCGCGGATATGCGCAGTGGGTTTGTCGGACAGGCTCATGGAGCGCCGATTTCTTCACCGGACTTCTGACTCAGGACACTACAGACTCCTCAGGCGGGCGGCGTGGAGGATGGCGATGATCGTCATCCCGTCGACGATGTCACCCTGTAGGACCATCTGGAGGGCATCGATGAAGGGGAAGGCGCGGACCTCGATGAACTCCGTCTCGTCCGGCGGCCGCTCCAGCCTGGTCAACTTCTCCCCGATGAAGAGGTGGACCGTCTCGTCCATCACGCTCTTGCTCGTGTGATAGGCGCTGATCCTGGTGAGCCTGCCCGCCTGATACCCGATCTCCTCGTTGAGCTCCCGCTGGGCCGCCGCCTCGAGCGACTCGCCCGCATGGAGTCCACCGGTCGGCATCTCCCAGGTGACTCGCTTCGCGATATACCGGTACTGTTTCACGAGCAGGACCGTCTGGCTGTCGAGGAAGGGGAGGATGCCGACACACTCGCCGCAGGTCACCACGCCGTAGATCGTGGTCCGTCCGTCAGGGAGCTCGACGAGGTCTTCGCGGAGGGAGAGCCATCGGTTCTGATAGATGGGCCGGCTGGAAAGGGTCTTCCACGCCTGTTCTGCTAACGCATGCGCCTTCTTCACCATGTCTGCTCC
>DATMXF010000236.1:0-4901 GCA_035561835.1 Patescibacteria group bacterium | reverse complement strand
CGTAGAGTTGGGCGGGGCGGTCAAGAACGTGATTGCCATCGCGGCCGGGATAGTGGACGGCCTTGGACTCGGGCATAATGCGCTGGCTGCCCTCATTACACGGGGGTTACACGAAATGACCCGGCTCGGTATAGCCATGGGTGCGCGCGCTGAGACATTTGCCGGACTTGCGGGCCTCGGAGACCTCGTACTGACGTGTACCGGGGACCTCTCGCGCAATCGGCAACTCGGATTGGCGCTCGGCAGAGGGGCAGCACTTTCCGAACTGCTGCAACGCAGCCCGACGGTGAAGGAAGGGGTCAACGCCTCGAAGGGTGCCGTCGAGCTTGCCCAACGCGTTTCCGTCGATATGCCGATCTGTCAAGAAACCTATGCGGTCCTCTTTGAGCAACGATCGCCGCAGGAGGCGGTAGCGAATCTCCTGGGCAGGGCGTTGAAATCTGAAGAGATGTAGAGGCACAGTGTGCCGTACGTGCAGGTCGGACAGACTCGAATTCATTTCGTTGAACAAGAGCCGATACCGGCGAGTCATCTGCGGCCGGTCGTGTTCATCCACGGGGCAGGCGGGAGCCATCAGGTGTGGCTCCAGCAGCTTAAGAGGTTAGGACGTCGGCGAAAGGCCATCGCGATGGACCTCCCCGGGCATGGCAATTCTGAGGGGAGCGGTGCCGATCGGATCGAGACCTACCGCGATCTCGTAAAAGAGTTTCTGGCGGTCGTCGGTCTTGACCGGATCGTCATGGTGGGTCACTCGATGGGCGGGGCGATCACTCAAAGCATCGCACTGACTAACCCCAGTCTGCTTGCGGCGATTGTGCTGGTGGGGACCGGAGCGACACTCCGCGTCCACCCACAGATGTTTACCCATCTTCAAGAGGATCCAAGGCAAGCGGTTGAGCAGATCGCCAAATGGGCGCGCGCGCCAGGCGCCACGGTCGAGGCGCTCACACAGGATGCCGACGCGATGCTGCGCACCTCGATTCCGGTGATTGAGGGAGATCTTCGGGCGTGCGATGCCTTTGATCTCATGGAACACGTAAAGGCGATCACCCTTCCGACCCTGGTGATCTGCGGGACCGACGATCTGATGACGCCACCGAAATACGCCGAGTATCTACATCGGGAGATCAACGGATCACAGCTTGCGCTTATTCCCGCGGCCGGCCACATGGTGATGTTGGAACAATCGGATGAGGTCAGTCAAGGTATTGAAGCCTTCCTTGAGCGACTGGGCTGTTAACACGTCTTCTGGTAACTACTCAGGCAGAAAGGCTGAAGACTGAAGGCTGGTAGGGGTACATCGGGGTTCTAAATGGCGTGATTCGTGCCTTGCGAGCTAATGTATAACCTTCAGCCTTCAGTCTAAACACCTAAGCAGTTACGTCTTCTGTTGTGCGTCCGGTCGGCCGAACAGTTTCGCCAACTCTTCAGCCCCTTCACGGTCTGCAATCGCCAGCACCTCATCCCCGACTTCAAATCGTGTGTCCCCGCGCGGAATAAGGATCTGACCATGTCGGATGATGGTGGCGATCACCGAATTCGAAGGCAGGGTCAGATCTTTGATGGCGACGCCCAAGGCGCGCGCCCCCTGCGGGATCTTCTCCTCCACCAGGGAGTAGCGACCCCTTCGCAGTTTGAGCAGCGTCATCATATCGCCGAGCGACATCTCTTCCTCGATCAGGCTACTGAAGATCTGCGCCTGATTGAGGGCCACATCTACGTGGAACTTCTCGTCGAAGAGCCAGGCGGCGCGGGGATTATTGACCCAGGCGATGATACGGGGCACGTTGTAGCGGGTGCGGGCAAAGAAACAGAGCGCGAGATTATCTTCGTCGGCAGAGGTACACGCAGCCAACACCTTCGCCTGACGGATACCGGCTTGTTCCAATGCCACCGGGTCGATGGGATTGCCTTCGTAGATCACCTCAGTGGGTAGTTCGTGATGAAGCCGCGCCAGCACGTCACGTCGGTGTTCGAGCAGTCGGACCTCATGTTGACGAGTCAGCAAGAGGGCGGCCAGGTGTGTTGCGGTTCGGCCTCCACCAGCGATCAGGACAAACATGTCACCTCCCTTGTGGCGCCTTCAGCCGCTCGCGCAACGTTTCGATACCTTCCATGGTGGAACTCAGGTACAGGATATCGCCCACCTCCAGAGGTTCCTCGGAGGAGGGGAGGATGGCCTTGCCTGCCCGGGTCAACGCCACGGCCAGACACTGGCCAGCGTGGAGGAGATCCTGGAGGGTATGGCCGTGCCAGGCCTCAGACACCGAGAGTTCATAGATCTCAACTTCGCCATTGCCGGCCGAGAACACGCATTTGGCGAAGGCGGGGTAGAGCAACTCCTCGATGCGCTGGGCGCCCCAACTGGTTGAGCTGACGACCTGCAGACCAAAGGCCTCGTGTAGAGGTCGCCAGCGTGGATGATAGTTGCGGACGACGACCTGAGGCACATGGTAGACGGTCGTTGCCACGTGGGCGACAACGACGTTCAGTGAGTCGGAATTGGTCACGGCGGCCAGGCCATCAGCCTTCTCGATGCCGGCTCGGCGCAGTATATCACTGGCCAGTGCCTCGCCTTCCACTGTGCGTCCGCGGAAGTCTGTGGGCAGGTTATGAAAGGCGGCGGCCACCTGGTCGATCACCGTCACCTGATGCCCCTTCTGGAACAAGCGGTACGCCAACTCCGCGCCTACCCGCCCACACCCCACGATAATGAAATTCATCGCCTCTTGTATTCCTTAGAAAATGTCTATTTGGTCTATCTCGTCTGTTTCGTCGTTTGGTTTAGACCAAATAGACCAGACAGACCAAACAGACCCAGGATTCCCCAGTATTGGCTTTTCGCGCGCCATTACTCTATTTGATAGGGCACGTCAGTAATCACAATCCCGGGCTTGAACAGCAGCATGACTCGCAGCAGCATCGCCGTCTGGGTGTGTAGGAGGTTGTGCCACCAATGACGGGGGACAAATTGCGGCACGATGATGGTGATGATCTCGTTCGGCTGACGTTGCGCCACCATCTCCTCAATGTACCCTAATAAGGGTTCCAGAAGCAACCGGTAGGGGGAATCAAGAACCACCAGGCGGACTCCATCGCCCCACGATTCCCATTTCCGGTTCAGCCTCTCGGCCTCGACGGGATCGATGCAGATATGCACGGCCGTGATGTCGTCGGAGATCGTACGGGCATAACGGAGTGCCGCCAGTGTGCCGCGATGCACGCCACTGACGGCCAGGATCACACGCTGACGCGAGATTCGAGGCGGTCCACCATACTGTTCCAATGAAAGGTGGGCGGCCAGGTCCCGGTAATGGTAATGGATGGCAGTGAACATCGCGACGAGAATTGGCACCAGCAGGATCACGATCCACGCCCCATCGGCAAACTTTGTGACGGTAAAGACCAGCATGACCCCGGCCGTACAGAGCGCGCCAAACCCGTTGATCGCCATCTTTACCGTCCAACGCGGGTCGTGACGGAGTATTGAGCCACGCTCTTGGGCTTCCTGCCTGGGTGAGAGATGTCCGGCCTTCCACCATCGGCGCGCCATGCCGGCCTGGGCGAGCGTAAAGGAGAGGAAGACGCCGATGGCATAGAGCGGGATCAGCGCGTTGACGCTGGCCTGAAACAGCCATATCAGGAGGGAGGCAATGAGGGCCAGCGCCACAATGCCTCGCGAGTAGACGAGCCGGCTTCCCCGGTACGTGAGCGGCCGAGGCAAAAAACCATCCGCCGCCAGCAGGGCGCTCAACCGCGGAAAGCCGGCATAGGCCGTATTGGCTGCCATGATCAGGATAAGGGTTGTGGCGGCGATGGCAGCCAGGTACAGCAGACCTCGACCCTCGTAGGCCGTGCGCGCCAGTTGCGAGATCACCGTTTCTGTCTCCGAAGGCGTCGCGCCCATTTTGCCGGCCAGGAAGGTCACGCCCAGGAACAGCGCGCCCAGAATGGCAGACATCCAGATCAGCGTGATGCCCGCATTGCGGCTGCGCGGCTCCTTAAACGCAGGGACCCCGTTCGAGATGGCCTCCACCCCGGTAAGGGCGGTCGTGCCATTGGAAAAGGCATGGAGAATCAGGAAGAGTGAGATTGATTGCGCAACATGTTCCCTTCCTGAAGGCGGGTTCACCACGGTATGGAGGCTTCCCATCAGGTACTGACTGAGGCCGCTGCCTACGGTCAGAAGCATCATAGCCAAGAAGAAATAGCTGGGAAGGGCGAGGATCGTGCCGGATTCTTTCACGCCGCGCAGGTTGACGACCATCATGACCAGCACCATCCCGATGGCTAATGGCACTCGGTAGGGAAAAAGGGACGGATACGCTGAGGTCAGTTGGGCCACGCCCGACGCGACTGACACGGCCACGGTGAGGATATAGTCGGTGAGCAGCGACGCGCCGGCTATCTGCGCGGGGAATTCTCCCAGGTTGTCACGAGCCACAATATAGGCTCCGCCGCCCCCTGGATAGGCATGGATCGTCTGCAAATACGAGAGCGTGACAATGGCCAGCAGCGCCACGATGGCCAGCGAGATCGGAAGGGCGTAGACAAATGCTACGGCTCCAGCAGCGGCCAAGACGAACAGAATCTCGTCAGTGGCGTACGCGGTGGAGGAGAGCGCGTCAGAGGCGAAGACGGCCAGGCCGACCGTCTTGCCAATAGCCTGATCAGGGGCATCGGCGGTCCGGAGCGGGCGTCCGATCAGCCAGGTTCGCCACGAGCGAGGCGGCTGGTATTCTGCGGTCCGCCGCAAGACCGTCGTTCCGCTCTCTTTTTCGGGAGTAGGCACAGATTGCCTCACGGTACAGTGTGTAGGATCAGCGAGGCCGGTTGGTCACCTGGGCGACAAAACGCCTGTAAGGATGCTATCCCGGTCAGCTTATTCCGTCAAGTTGGCG
>DATMXF010000235.1:0-3983 GCA_035561835.1 Patescibacteria group bacterium | reverse complement strand
GACAATGGCATGTCGCCGATCTCGTCCAGGAGGACCGTTCCCGCATCGGCCTGCTTCAGTTTCCCCGCGTAGGCGGCGTAGGCGCCCGTAAACGCCCCGCGCTCGTAGCCGAATAATTCACTTTCTACTAGAGGTTCCGGGATCGCAGCGCAGTTAAGGCATACGAGTGGCTTCCCCGCTCGCTTGCTGTTTTTATGAATCAGCTCAGCCACCAACTCCTTCCCCGTGCCGGTCTCCCCTGTAATCAGTACGTTGCTGTCGGTGGGAGCGACCTTACGAATGTGCGCTTTGATCTCTTGCATCGGCGCAGCGGCCCCAACTAGCCGGTACTCTTCAATCAAACCGGGAACACTGCCCCCCATACCGGTTGATGTCGGACACGGGCGAGACCCGCTCGAGGCCAAGAGTCGTCGAATGCTTGCCAACAGATCGTCGATCACAAATGGCTTTGGGAAGTAATCGCTAATTCCCGCCTCTAAGGCGTCGATGGCCAGACTCTCGGTACTATGGGCCGTAATGAGAATGATAGGCAGCCGGGCGTCTCGCCGTTTTAAAAACCTGGCCAGCTCCAAGCCTGAGGTCTGTCCCGGCAGTCTGTAATCGAGAATCGCCAGGTCGACAGGAGCTAAGGCCAAGGCGCGCAAAGCGTTTTCACGATCTGAAGCGAGTACAGGGATGAAGCCGTTTTGTTCCAGGACGACGTTCAAGAACTCCAGTACGTGTGGATTGTCCTCGACGATCAAAATCCGCGACATCTTCATTGGACACCTCCATGTCTCCAATCACAAGATTCGGAAAGATCGTACGGGTGATGGTGTGATTCGTCCCATGCTCATATTCTCAAAAAATGGCCGAGCTATGCAGTCCAACATTGAAACTGTGCCGGGCACCTGAAAACCGAACGTGGTAGACGGTACGCAAGTACCGGGCCAGTAACAAGGTATTCGCCAAAGAAGCTTCTCATCTCCATGTAGGCAAGGAGTTACAAGACTCAAGCGCGCCTAATTACGACCAAGCGAGCCCAAGGCTAGTATGATTTTCTTACACTACTGTGTACAAAAGGATACCTTTCGATAGTCTGCTCATTTATAAGTAATGTCCGCTGGTGTCTTATGGAGGTTAACGCGTCTTCGTCATTGTTTTTCGATATGTCATGGCACACGTTGGCGCACTGATCGTGACAGTAGTATATTCGTCTATAACTAGCTCTTTTGCCTTAAGGATGTTGTTCTCATTACTCATTTTATCATATATTTTCCACGATGTCGGACAATCTACGTCACAACTCACACGCGGTCGACGTAAGTGGCCTTTCAGTCTGCATAACCGACTTCGGATGTGGGTCAGTAGAAAGAACAGGGAGAATATACAGCTCGGACCGTGAGCGGCGGGGGCATCTCGCAATAGAAAGCCCTCCGTGACATATGACTCCACGGAGGGCTTGATCAATCACAGCCTTGAGGGCGGGTCGATATTGCCTCGGCCTTGCTTCATTCACCCCGGCGCCATTTTCCGCACATCAGAAGACATACACATTCACGTGTAGCCAATAGATTCTAGTGGAGCCGGCGGGGGGAATTGAACCCGCGACCTGCTGATTACGAATCAGCTGCTCTGCCAACTGAGCTACGCCGGCGCGAGGGTGCGACTACTATAGCCAAGGGCCTCATGGCTGTCAAGCTACAGAAACCGGCCAATCCGCGCCGCCCTTACGTCGGCGAACTGTTGCGATCTTGCGGCGGCTCCGCAGGCGTATTACACCTTCCGGATCGACGCCTTCGAAGACCAGCAGTTTCGCCTTCACGGAAGGGCCACCTGCGGAATACTCTCCAAGGCGACCATCGCTCCTGATCACTCGGTGGCACGGGATCAGCAACGGGGCCGGGTTCCTGGCCAATGCCGTCCCGACTGCACGAACAGCCCTCTCCGCGCCGATCGCCTTTGCGACCCATCGATACGAGCGCACTTTGCCGACAGGGATGGTCTGGACCTTTTGTAACACCCTCCGTTGGAACGGTGTGAGGTGGGACAGGTCAATCAGGCCGGAGAAACGCTGCATCCCTGTCAGACAGTCCAATACCTGTGTGGCCATCTCTTCAGGTAGACGTCGATCCCGCATCGGTCGAACGCCGAACGTCCTTGTGCAGGTCTGCTCAAAACTACCGCCATCCGACCCGAGGACCACACAGCAGACAGCCTTGCCACGATAGGCCACATAGAGCCGCCCAAGCGGGGTTACAACCGGCGCGTAGCGCATAAGGCGAGAAGTGCCACACATGCGGTTCATAGTATGGACGGCGGTGCGCTATACTTACTCTCGCCGTACATCCGTGTACGGCTAGAATCGACGCCGGCAGGCTGCGCTGTCCATGCTTCACCTGCCATCGACGACGCGTCGCCCACCGCTGCCCACACCATATGCCGTCCTTACCCTATACCCTATAACCTAAACCCTACACCCTGGTTCTCAGATACCGCTGTAACTTTTCAACAAAGGGGGCACTCAACCGCGCCAGCTCCACCTGTCTGAAAAGTAGAGGTAAGCTTTCGGCGGATAGTCGGATCCACCCGTCCACCGGACCATCCGGATTGGTCTTCGGATGTAATTGGCCCACACTGATCCAGAGCTGACCGTATTCGGCAAAACGGATCTCTGCCCCTTCGTGCCCGGCCGCCGTCACGATCGCCTCCCGAAGCGCATCACGAGCAATGGATTGCAGTTCAAGCCCCCTTCGCTCATCCGAGGTCTGGACCTCCATTGAACGGCTATTGCCGAACGCCTTGGTGGTGGATCGGGCATGGATTGAATCGGGGTGGTCATTCCAGAGCGGACAGATGTTCTGGTAAGTGCACCAGTGGCACAGGTTGCTTTTAATCGGCTTGAACTCAGTGTCGGCCTCAATCCTGTCGATAACGGCGATAGTCGAACTTTTCAACCTCTCGAGCGCGTTCGGCGTTCGTCTTGAACGGAGTTCCCTGCCAAAGGCCAGGTAGTGCCAGACCAGCTCGATCTCTTTGGCGTCAGGCCATATCCCTTCTACCGCGAGCTGATAGAGGGCCAGTTGCCGATCGGCATCCAGATCTCCCTGGCTCGGCAGACGACCGGACGTTTTATAGTCATGGATCTCATAGCGCCCAGACCCGACACTGACAAGACGGTCGATGTACCCTTGAATCTTGTAGCAACCATGGGGGTCAAGGGAGGTCGCCACCTGATATTCTAACCCCAGCACCTGTCCGTGGTTAAACGGCTGATGCGCCTGATAGTAGTTGACCAGACACCGCTCGCCAAGCTCCTTATAGGAATCGATCGAGCGGTCTTGCTTGACAATCTTCACCTGGTTGTGCCAGCGCTGCCCCCACTGCCAGTGATACTCCTTCAGCAAATCGGAAAGGCTTGGCTCGCCGCCAAGCTGCAGCGTCCGGTACAACGTGTTCAACGCTTCATGGACCCGTGAGCCAAGGTACGCCTCGATCGACTCCTCCGTCCTGGGGATCCGGTCGATGTAGCGGAACCTGTACTGAAGGGGGCAGGATTCGTACGTGGAGAGCCGGGACGCTGAGTAGATTGGTCCCGAGCTCTGTCGAAGGTTCGACGCGCCGCCGGACTCAGGCATTGCCCGTGGCGCGGAGGAACGCGGCAAGGGAGCGACACTGAACGTACGGGTTCTTGTTGCGCTCCTCACCGATACTGCTGGACGTGCGACCAGCGGCGTAATTGTGTCCGGGCAGGACGATGGTCTTGTCGTCCAGCTTCATTACTCTATTCGTCAGCGAATCGTACATCTGCTCAGGACTGCTGCCCGGGAGATCGACGCGGCCGCACGAACCAATGAACAACGTATCTCCTGTGACCAGGCGATCCCGCACCAGAAAACATTGTGATCCCGGTGTGTGGCCAGGGGTATGGATGATCGTCACGGTGATGTCACCCAGGTTCAGGGTGTCACCATGGTCGACTCGCATGATGTTCGATCCGGCAA
>DATMXF010000234.1:0-11754 GCA_035561835.1 Patescibacteria group bacterium | reverse complement strand
GCGTAGAGCCGTCCTGAAACTCCAGGCCCGTGACCCGATCGCCCCCGAGCACGCGTCTCACGGTCTTCTCGAGAAGCGTCTGTACGCCCATCTGCTCCATCGTCCGTTGAAGCAGTGCGCCTCCCTCAGCGTCCAATTGCTGCGCCATCAACCACGGCATCATTTCGATGACCGTCACATCGAGTTCGAGGGAGAGGAGACCTCGCGCAGCCTCCAGGCCGAGCAGGCCGCCGCCCATGACTGCAGCCCTCCCACATCCCCTCGCGTATGCCTCAATCGCCTGGCAGTCATCGAGGGTTCGGAAGACAAAGACGCCGGTTTTCTCCATCCCTGTCACTGGGGGTACGAACGGTCGGCTGCCGGTGGCGATGATCAGCGTATCGTACGATTCCTCCACGCCGCCATCGCCTCTTACCGTCTTGCTGTTGCGATCAATTGCCGTGACCGCTGCCCCGGCATGTAACATGACGTTATGTTCGCGGTACCAGTCGAGCGGGTTCAAAAAGATCTGCTTGATATCCTTGGAACCGGTCAGTACATCCGAGAGGAGGGTGCGGTCGTAGTTGCCGTATCGCTCCGCGCCGAACATCACGACGTGAAACCGTTCACGATCCCGAGACAGGATCTCTTGAACAGCCTTGGTCCCGGCCATGCCGTTGCCGATGACGACCAGTCTTTTTTGTCCGTCCATCGCGTCTGCCTCCGCTATCCAAAAGGAACGGCGCCAGCCCCTATTGAGAACCGGCGCCGTTGCCGTCCTGAAGCCGCCCCGCCTTGGGTAACCTTTTTATGTTGAAAAGAGCGCAATTACGATGCCAACTGCTCAGTCGGCAGGCTCAAGGACGTTGTGATCCGATAAATTAAAGAGTTAGGAGCCAACCTCAACAGTGTCGCAGACGCCTTCGGACGGGATAGCTGCACGATACGAAGGCAACGGCATGAGAGGAATGTTCATATATTAGGCGAGAGTATTAAGCGTTAGTTGTTTTGTGTTAAATATCATTTAAGGTATGTTGATGCGATTAAGTACGCCGAAATGCGTATTGACACTCCAGCAGTGCCGTCACATGTTATGACACAGAGTCGTTGATGGGTCCGGTGTTGAAAGACGCCAGACGCAGTCGGGGGAGGACAATGGTTAATCCGATCCCAGGGGACGGCCAACAGTTTCGGATCCTGGTTGCTGATGACAGCCAGGAGATTCGCGAACTGCTTTTTGAGGTCTTCAGCTCGATAGGGTACGCCGTGACCTGCGTGAAAGACGGTCTGGAGGCGCTGGCCAGCTTGCAGGCCGGATCATACGAACTTCTCATTACTGATTATTGTATGCCCCGTCTTGACGGGCTCGCCTTGCTCGGACGCCTGCAAGTCGGCGACGGTTGCCCGCTGTCGATTCTGATTACGGCGCAGGGTACGCCCGATCTCATCGAACAAGCCAGGCAGGCCGGCGCCGCCGTCGTACTGTTCAAGCCGTTTGCGGTTCCAGACCTCGTCGCCCTTGTCGAGGCGATCCAAGATCGCCGACCGACACATTAGATGGAGATAGCTTCCGGGGTCCTTCTGAGGGCGAGCGGAACCTCTGTTGACGTCAGGGGAGTGGAGCGGGGAGGTTGGAAGAGCCCATCAGGTGGCGGTCGATACCGTGAGCGGCGCTGCGGCCCTCGGCAATAGCCCAGACGATCAGTGACTGGCCGCGCTGCATATCGCCTGCGGTGAAGACGCCGGGTACGCTGGTCATCCAGTTCTCGTCCCGCCAGACGTTCCCGCGCTCGGTAAGTTTCACGCCGAGTTCGTCCAGCAGCCCGTTCCGGTCAGGCCCCAGGAAGCCCATGGCCAGCAGGACCAGGTCTACCTCCATCTCGAACTCGGTGCCAAGGATCGGCTTAAAGCTCATCCGGCCGTTTTCAGCCGTTATCTCGACCCGGTGGGCGTGTAGCTTCGTGACTTGGCCATTCTCTCCGGAGAAGCTCGTCGTCGCCACCGAGAACTCCCGGATGCCGCCCTCTTCGTGAGCGGACGAGGTCCTGAAGATGACCGGCCATTGGGGCCAAGGGTTTTCGGCTGCCCGAGTGTCCGGCGGGCGCGGCAGCAGTTCGAACTGATGGACGGAGAGGGCGCCATGGCGGTGGGCGGTCCCCAGGCAGTCGGCGCCGGTGTCGCCGCCGCCGATGATGACCACCCGCTTCCCGTTGGCGGTGATGAACGCCTCGTCAGGGATTACGTCGCCCTGGCAGCGCTGATTCTGAAGGGTCAGGTACTCCATGGCGAAGTGAATGCCGCGCAGTTCACGCCCAGGGATCTTAAGATCGCGCGGTGTCGTGGCCCCTCCGGCGAGCAGGATGGCATCGAACTCGCGCCGCAACTCCTCAACAGGTACGTTTACGCCCACGTTCGCATTGGCGCGAAACTGGATCTCCTCTTTCTGAAGCTGGTCCAGTCTCCGGTCCAGGACCCGCTTCTCCAGCTTGAACTCCGGGATACCGTAACGCAGCAGGCCGCCGATCCGATCGGCTCGCTCGAAGACCGTCACCCAGTGGCCGGCGCGATTGAGCTGCTGGGCAGCCGCAAGCCCTGCCGGACCTGAGCCGATAACAGCGACCTTCTTACCGGTCCGCACGGTGGGGGGTTCCGGCCTGATCCATCCCGCCTCAAAGGCATGTTCGACAATAGCTAACTCGATGGCCTTGATCGTTACCGGATCATCGTTAATCCCGAGGACGCACGAACCCTCGCAGGGCGCGGGGCAGGCAGTTCCGGTAAACTCCGGGAAATTGTTTGTGGCATGCAGGCGTTCGATAGCGTCCCGCCACCGGTCGCGATAGACCAGGTCGTTCCAGTCCGGGATGATGTTGCCCAGCGGGCAACCCCGGTGGCAGAACGGGACGCCGCAATCCATGCAGCGCGCCCCCTGCCGCTTCAGTGTTTCCGTCGGCCACGGCAGCATGACCTGCCTCCAGTCTTGGGTTCGCTCCTCGACGGGCCGGTACGGCTGCTTTTCGCGCTTGAATTCGATGAAACCGGTTGGCTTACCCATGGGCGCCCGCCATCACCGCCTGTTCCCAGGAGATCCCTTCGGCCTCGGCTCGCTTGAGCGCCTTCATTGCCCGTTTATAGTCTTTGGCTATCACTTTGACGAACTTTGCCTCCGTCGCCTGCCAGTTTCTCAAGAGCCGGTCCGCCACCGTACTGCCGGTATACCGGAGATGGCGGCGCAACAACTCCTGGACCTCTTCGATGTCCTCGTCCGCACTCAGCGGCTCAATATCAACCATACTCAGATTACACCGGTTCTTGAAATCACCGGTTTCGTCCAGAACGTACGCGACGCCTCCGGACATGCCGGCGGCAAAATTGCGTCCTGTGCCGCCGATGACGACAACGCGGCCGCCGGTCATATACTCACAGCCGTGATCGCCGACACCCTCAACCACCGCATGCGCGCCGCTGTTACGTACCGCGAACCGTTCGCCCGCGATCCCTCGGAGATAGACTTCGCCCTTTGTCGCGCCGTACAGTACTACGTTGCCGACCAGGATATTCTCTTCAGGGACGAACGTTGCCTCGCGCGACGGGAACGCGATAATCTTTCCGCCCGAGAGCCCCTTTCCCAGATAGTCGTTGGCGTCACCCTCGAGGATCAACGTGATGCCTCGGGGGATGAAGGCGCCGAAGCTTTGTCCGGCAGCGCCCGTGAAGCGGATCCGAATCATATCGTCGGGCAGTCCTTCGCCCCCATAGCGACGGGTTACCTCGTAGCCCAGAATGGTGCCTACCGTGCGGTTGACGTTGCGAATAGGCAGATGCAGGCTGACCGGCTCGCGCCGCTCAAGCGCAGGCAGGCAGCGCGGAACGAGGGTGGTCATGTCGAGCGACTGCTCCAGCCCGTGGTTCTGATCCTGCACCTTACGGATGGCTACCTCGGCTCCCATCTCCGGACAGTAGAGGATTGACGAGTAGTCGAGTCCTCGAGCCTTCCAGTGCTCTATCGCCTTCCTCATTTCGAGCCTATCCATGCGGCCGATCATGTCGTCCATGGTGCGGAACCCGAGTTGGGCCATCAGTTCCCGCACCTCCCGAGCGATGAAGCGGAAGAAGTTCTCGACGTACTCGGGCTTGCCGGTGAAGTTCTTCCGAAGCTCGGGATCCTGGGTAGCGACCCCGACCGGGCAGGTGTTCAGGTGACAGACGCGCATCATGATACAACCCATCACGACCAGCGGCGCCGTGGAGAAGCCATACTCTTCTGCGCCGAGCAGTGCGGCAATGACGACGTCGCGTCCGGTTTTCATCTGGCCGTCAACCTGGACAACGATCCGATCCCGGAGCTTGTTCATCACCAGTACCTGCTGAGTCTCGGCCAGCCCCAATTCCCACGGCAGGCCTGCGTGCTTGATGGAGCCAAGCGGGGAAGCGCCGGTCCCGCCATCGTGACCGGAGATCAGAACCACGTCGGAGAACGCCTTGGCCACGCCGGCCGCGATCGTGCCGACGCCAACCTCTGCGACAAGTTTTACGTGGATTCGCGCAGTTGGATTACTATTCTTCAAGTCATGGATGAGCTGTTTCAGATCCTCGATGGAGTAGATATCGTGGTGTGGTGGCGGCGAGATCAACCCGACGCCTGGGGTCGAGTGCCGCACCTTGGCTATCCATGGATACACCTTTGCACCGGGGAGCTGGCCGCCCTCTCCAGGCTTACTGCCCTGCGCCATCTTAATTTGTATGTCGGTGGCGTTGGTCAGATACTCGCTGGTCACGCCGAAGCGGCCTGAGGCCACCTGCTTGATGGCGCTTCGACGCCAGTCGCCGTTCGAGTCCGGGGTAAAGCGCGCCGAATCCTCACCTCCCTCGCCGGTGTTGGACCTGGCGCCAAGTCGGTTCATGGCAATTGCGAGAGTCTCGTGTGCCTCCTGACTGATCGAGCCGTACGACATGGCCCCCGTCGCAAAGCGCTTCAGGATCGATTCGACCGGCTCAACCTCCTCCAGCGGAATCGGCTGGTCGCCGCACTTGAGGTCGAACAGTCCTCGGAGCGTACACAGATTTGTGTTGTGATCGTTGATCATCTCCGCGTACTCCTTGAAGATCGTATATTGCCCCGTGCGTGTGGAGTACTGAAGCTTGGAGATTGTCTCAGGATTGAAGAGATGGTGCTCGCCGTCGCGCCGCCACTGGTATTCGCCGCCCCACTCAAGCTCAGGTTGACCGACGGGTCGCTCGGGGAAGGCGCGACGGTGTCGGAGGATCACCTCTTCCGCGACGACATCGATGCCGATGCCGCCGATCCGGGACGCGGTCCACGTGAAACAACGGTCCACAAACGCCTTGTTCAAACCGATCGCTTCAAAGATCTGGGCGCCGCGATACGACTGGATGGTCGAGATCCCCATCTTGGAGATGACCTTCAGAACGCCCTTATTCAGCGCCTTGATGTAGTGCTTGACGGCCTTTTTGTGGTCCAGTCCAGGCAGCAGACCCTCGTGGATCATATCGTCGAGGGTCTCGAAGGCGAGATACGGGTTGATTGCGCCAGCGCCGTAGCCGATGAGCAATGCCGCATGGTGGACCTCACGCGGCTCGCCGCTCTCTATGATCAGTCCGACCCTCGTCCTGGTCCCTTCCCGGACCAGATGATGATGGACGCCGGCTGTGGCCAGGAGGGCTGGAATCGGCGCCAGTTCCTTACACACGCCCCGGTCGGAGAGAATCAGGAAGGTGTAGCCGTCGGCAATAGCCTGGCTGGCCTTCCGGCATAATTCCTGTAGCGCCTGATCGAGGCCGCTCCCGCCTTCGGCCACTGAAAACAGCATAGGCAGCGTGATCGACCTGAAGCCGGGTAGATCGACATAGCGGATTCGCGCCAACTCCTCGTTATCCAAGACCGGCGTCTTCAGCTTGATCTGCCGGCAACTCTCGGGTTCCGGCTTGAGCAGGTTGCGCTCCGGGCCGATCGTCGTCGCCATCTGGGTGACCAACTCCTCACGGATCGCGTCCAGCGGCGGATTGGTCACCTGGGCGAAGAGCTGCTGGAAATAGTCATACAGCAGGCGAGGGCGGTCGGAGAGGACCGCAAGCGATGCGTCGTTTCCCATCGAACCGACCGGCTCCTCCCCCTTCAGCGCCATCGGAGCCAGCAGAAGACGCAGGTCCTCGTGGGTATAACCAAACAACTGTTGCCGCTGCAGTACAGTCTCGTGATCCGGCTCGTGGACATGCGGCGGCGCCGGGAGTTCCTCCAATGGAACCAGGTGCTGTTGCAGCCACTCCTGGTACGGGTGCTCGGCGGCAAAGGCGTGTTTGAGCTCCGCGTCGTCGATGATCCGGCCTTGGGCAGTATCTACCAGGAAGATCCGACCGGGGTGCAAGCGCTCCTTGATCAGGACGTTCTCGGGCGGGATGTCCAGTACGCCCACCTCGGAAGCCATGACGACCATACCGTCCTTTGTCACGT
Source organism: Patescibacteria group bacterium (assembly GCA_035561835.1). GTDB lineage: Bacteria > Methylomirabilota > Methylomirabilia > Methylomirabilales > Methylomirabilaceae > Methylomirabilis. The sequence goes on along the minus strand of DATMXF010000234.1, from coordinate 5,303 downwards.
AGTAGCGCGACGGGCGGAGACCGTTCCGATCCAGTACCGCTCCGATCACGGTGCCGTCGGTGAACGCGATAGAGGCCGGTCCGTCCCACGGCTCCATCAGACAGCCATGGTACTCGTAAAACGCCTTGCGCTCTTCGCCCATCGATTCGTGGCCGCTCCAGGCCTCCGGGATCATCATCAGGATCGCGTGGGGCAGGGGACGGCCGCCCATGACCAGAAACTCCAGGACGTTGTCGAAGATTGCCGAATCGCTTCCACCCTCTAGGACAATCGGAAAGATCCTCTTCAGGTCCGGTAGCAGTTCGGACTCGCACAGCGCCTCGCGGGCGCGCATCCAGTTGATGTTGCCGCGCAGCGTATTGATCTCACCGTTGTGGGCCATATACCGGTACGGGTGGGCCAGCGGCCAGGAGGGGAAGGTGTTGGTGGAGAAGCGCTGGTGAACGAGCGCCAGCGCCGATTCGACCGCTGGGTCCGTGATGTCCGGAAATGTTGCCTCGATCTGGTCCCCTATGAGCATCCCCTTATAGACCAACGTGTTGGAGGAGAGGCTTGGGATGTAGAAGAGTGTTCGCTGAGGAAGTGTCGAGCGATAAACGACGTGCTCAACCTGTTTACGGATGATGTAGAGCTTCTGCTCGAACGTCCGGTCGTCCAGGATGGCCGGATTACGGCCGATAAAGATCTGCTTGAAGACCGGCTTGGCGGCCCGCGCGCTGGGGCCGATCGGTGAGTCATCGGTCGGCACGTCCCGCCACCCCAGGAGCGTCTGCCCTTCCTCCAGAATGATCTCCTCAAAAATCGCCTGACATTTGGCGGTTTGTGAAGGGTCGGTCGGAAGGAAGACTAATCCGGCGCCGTAGTGTCCCGGAGCGGGCAGGGTGATTCCGATCTGCCCGCACTCACGCGCGAGAAAGACGTGGGGCATCTGAATGAGGACGCCGGCCCCATCACCCGTATTCGGCTCTGAGCCGCACGCGCCGCGGTGCAGCAGGTTCTTCAGGACCGTCAGCGCCTGCTGGATGACGGTGTGGGACTTGCGTCCCTTGATATCCACCACAAAACCGACGCCGCAGGCGTCATGCTCGTAGGTTGGATCGTACAGGCCCTGTCTGGGTGGGTTACCGTAAGGGGTTGTAGACACCGTATCCGTCTCTTCGATCACACAATTCTCCTTCTATTTTCGGAACCAACCGATCAATGGTGAATTTAAATAAATATAGCCGAAACCGTGTAGTAAGTCACGTGAAATACGGTCACACTGAGCAACGGGTCATGCTCTCCTGCGCGGGTCCCCCTGAAAGACGAGGGGTAAAACAAGCGGCGGAGATCCCTCAGCAGATTGGGCATAGTTTGATAGCGTTCTTCGGTCGCGCTGTCAAGCGGAAAGTCGCGGGTTCAGGGAAGATAATAGAGGACGTTATATATCTCGATATGATGGACGTTGCTGTATAATAGAGGCAAATGATGAAAAAATGGCTCACTGTTACGAGCGGTGGCATGAAAGCCAATGCCGTCCGGTTCACCGGTATCCTGAGAAGTCGGATCGGGTTGGTGGGCGAACTGAAAAAGGTTATCCGGCCGGCTGCTCCGATTCTCCCGACTCTTTTTCTTCTCTCCGTTCCTATTGTGTCCGGCGGACTGCTTGCCCTGTACCTGAATGGTTTCTTCGCGTGGCCCGATTTCTCGCGGATACAGGACCGCCGTGAAACGAGCATGCTGTATGCGGAGGACGGTGAACTGTTGAGGGAGTACTGCACCTACTGCCGTGAGATAGCCACACTGGCCGAGATGGGCCACTTTCCGAACCTGGCGGTCTTAGTAGAGGACACAGCATTTGAGAAACGCCTGACACCGGTCAGCGGTCGCGGTATGGTGCGGGCGTTGTGGCAGGACCTTAAGACGCTGAGCCTCCAGCAGGGAGGATCGACCATTACCCAGCAGGTTGCGCGTATACTGTTTGCGGAAGAAGAGCTCCGACGCGAACAGGAGAGGAAGTCCTTGAGCGCCAAATTGTGGCGGAAAGGAAGAGAGTTGTGGTTCTCGATGCTGCTTGAGGGGCACGTGGACAGAAAAAAAATCCTCGAGTTGTATCTCAACAATGTCTTTTGTGGACACGGGCGATACGGGGTCAAAGCCTGCAGCCAATACTACTTCCACAAGGAGCCGGCCGAGCTATCGATTGCAGAAGTCGCAATGATGATCGGGACCTGGCGGACCCCGCAGTACTCTCCCTTCATCAATCCGGAGGAGGCATTGAAGCTTCGGGGACGGGTGCTCGGCCAACTCGTCAGCGAGAAGGTCATGACCGAGGCGCAGCAGGAAGAATGGCAAAAGCTGCCACTCCCCCAGCGACAAGAGCGCGACCCATGCAGAGCGCTCCATGTCTCCGAATTCGTTCGACGACGAATCGTTCAGAAAACCCGTCTGGTCGATCAGGGGTTAAAGGTGCATACCAGCATCAACTGTGGCTGGCAGCGAGCGGCGGCCGATGCGCTCCACGAGTCGATGGAGGTCATGAAGACGCGGAATCCCGCATTGACGGACTTGTGGGGGGTCGTCGTTCTCATCGATGTCAGAACCGGGGCGATTAAAGTCTTTGCGCAAGAACCGACATTTCAGGAAAATGAATATCTGCTGAACCAGATCAGGCGACACTGCGGGTCAGCCTGTAAGCCATTCTTTTATGCGACGTGGATCCTGAAGGGTGGAAGACTCTCATGTCAAGATCGGGGCACAGGGCCCTGCCGATTGGACGATTCCTACGGCACTGCGGACGGCAAGTCGGCGCTCTCACTCGCTATGGGCAGGGGTCGGGGCAGGCACCGTATTCAAAACTTCCCCTATGAATCACTTGTACGATATGCCGGTATCAGCGAGCCGATCCGTTGCCTCGCTGAATCACGGAACGCCTGCACCATGAGTGCCATCAGAGACGTTCGAGCGGCCGTCCGGGGCTCACGGGTGCCGAGACTTGTCTACAAAGAGGAGATACTCGGGCTCATGACCCGACTGGGTATGCAGTTGCCGACGATGGATCCGGAACGCGCCAGGCGGGAAGGAATCCAGCTCATTACGTCCGAGGTTGCGCAGCGGTTCGGGCTTCCCGAGCACACGATCGATCCAGGACTGACGGTTGCCATCGGGTCAATTGACGTCTCGCCCCTTGATATGGCTGTCGCCATAGCCGGACTCATGGGGAGTCGGGTCGAGCCCTACGCGATCGAGGAGATCGAGGGGCCATCCGGCGATGTGGTATACGACACCACGCCGAAGGAGCCTGAGAATATCTTTCAGAAAATCGTTGAGGAGGAACTGGTCGCAAAGCTTCGGTTGGAAAAGGTGCGGAACGGCTTCAGCGGCGAACCGACCATCGAAGAAAAGAAAAAGATTGAGGCAGACGCGAAACAGGCGGCCGAGACGTTGGCGTTGGCAATAACTCGTGGGCTTCGCGCGCCGGTCGAACTTACGCATGGGACCGGGAAGCTGGCAACAACAGGTGATCCGGCGCGAGGCATACCGAAGCTGGATGTCCCGGTGACGGGTAAGACCGGTACCGCCACCAACGAGCAGGGAGAAACCACAGACAACTGGTTTTATGGCTGTTCACCTTCCTACTGCATGGCAGTGTGGATCGGACGAGAAAAGAAACAGCCGATGGAAACAGTGATTGAGACGCCCAGTGGCCGGAAAGTCATGGTGCAAGAGACCGGAGGTCGCAACGCGTTGCCCGTGTTTATCAAGACGATGAAAGCGATCTACGAAAATCGTCTTATAGAGACATTTCCGGAGGCAACGGACCCGAAGAAGCCGTTTCAATTCTCACTGCCGCCATCGCCCTCTCTCCTTGTGATGCCGGAGGAGGAGACGGGCGCCCCGCACGTTACAGGACAGGTCAGAGAAGAAGGAGCGAGTTCTGATGACCGAGATGATTTCTAGCCCTCGCAATGACGCCGGTGATAGGAGCCTTCGAACCGAGGTCAGAGCTTTTCTTACGTGTGTGTTCGTCATCCTGTTCGGGTTGCTCGCAAGCAGCTATCAGGCGTTGGCTCAGCCCCTGCTCATTGAAAAGATCAAAGAGGCTCAGGATCGACTGGAGGGGTTGGAGCTGAACCATCAGATCACCACAGTTCAAGAGGTTGTCCCCGTTGCGAGGCGATCGAAAGGACGAGGACGAAAAGCTGCTGTCCGGTACGTAAAGCATCAGGGACTGAAACGGGACGTGGCGGTCGTGGGGCTAAATAGTAAAACCGGGGAGCTGAAAGATTTCACCTTCGCGGAAACCGTTCTGCTTGAACGTAAGAAACGCCCCAGCGTTAAGCCTCCTCAAGTCATCGCTGAAGAGAACGACTGCAAATTGCTCTGGCGCGGCGGAAGCCGCTGGGGCTTTAACAGGGATCTGCTGCTCACCTGTAATGGTGAAGATTTTGTCATCATCAATCTGACGATGTGGACGTCGCGGACAGCGCGCACCGTGGTGGTCGACAAAAACACCGGCAGACGGACATGCCGCCAAGGTCCAGCCGAGTTGCTAATCGGTTCCTATGTTCCTTATTCTCCGGAACTCCATACGCCGGACGTTGCAGAAGAAGGACGCAGGTATCTGGAGCGGGCAATACTCCAAGCCCTTCAGGATCTGGACGACCTCAGTGTGACATCCAAGACGTTTACTGACCAGAACCTGAGTGAACTCGCCTCAATTGAGTTTATCCACGCGCTGCTTGTTGATGAGCACATGGATCCGGACGAATTCAGGAAATCCGAGAAAAACGGGATGCTCTTCCGGCTGGTCGAAAAATATTGGGTGGAGGTCGCGATCAACCAGGGCTCAGCGTTCAGGATGAGCGTTTCTCCGGCCGGGGCAGCGGGCATCAGTCAGTTTATCTGTCCCACCTACGCGCGGATTCTTGATGAATCTCCACAAGCCAAGCTTGACCCGGTATTTGTGCATGGCATGCAAGATCATGTCAACGCTGTGAAGGCGTCGATCACCCTTTTTGACTCCGACATGTCATCCTGGTGGACTCCAACGGTCAGAAAGATCTGTTCCGTCTCTACTGAAATGCTCGAAGACTGCTGGGCGGCTTCGTATAACGGAGGCCCCAACAGATTGAATCGGGTGATCGCAAGGCGCGGGAAGGGCTGGGTTGAGAAAGAAACAATGATCCGAAGTACACGTCGCTACTTCGCCTCCCGACTTAAGGAGGAGACCTATACGTATCTCGCAAAGCTTGGCAGTATACGAGAGTATCTCCTAGCCCTTGAAAAAAATACCCCATCAGCACCGAACCCGTAAAGTTAAG
>DATMXF010000233.1:0-8484 GCA_035561835.1 Patescibacteria group bacterium | reverse complement strand
ATCGATGAGTCTGCATGAGGGGATGACATTTAAGGGAGCCTGGAGGGTGACCGGGGCCGAGGCGGCCGACCGGCATGGCAACCCGTTTGTCCATGTGCTTACCACGCCGGCTGTGGTCGAGTGGATGGAGGAGGCGGCGACGGCCGGTGTACAGCCACACCTCTCAGAGGGGCAGGGCACCGTCGGGAGCTTCGTGAAAATGACGCACTTGGCGCCAACCCCGATCGGGCTTATGGTGAAGGTGGCGGCGACGCTGACGCGGATTGATGGACGGCGTCTCGTCTTCCAGATCGAGGCGTTCGACGAGGTGGAAAAGATTGCCGAGTGCCGGCATGAGCGGGTCATCGTTGATCTTACGCGCTTCCACGAGAAGGCCGAGAAAAAGGCGGGAGGGGTGAACCGCTCGTGAGGAGAGCGGGTGAATCCGGCGCCCAAGAGTTTCCTTGACAGTTTGTATCGGCAGGCAAATAATACCGTTCCGGATGTAGGCTAAGCGTGTGACAGAGCATACAACAGTAGTACGCCCATGGGCATGAAAGTCCCTCCGACTCCGTCATTGCGAGCGACCAACGGGAGCGTGGCAATCTCACTGTTTGTGTCCGGAAGGACTGTGAGATTGCTTTGGCTTCGCCTCGCAATGACGCAGAAGAGTTTAGAGCGATGACCGGCATGGTGAGGGTACAGTGAAGAGCACTGTGCTCACCATCGACGGATCATACGGGGAGGGAGGCGGGCAGATTCTCAGGACGGCCCTGGCCCTGTCTGCCGTCCTTGGTCGGCCCGTTGAGCTTACAAAGATTCGGGCAGGGCGAAAGAGGTCCGGTCTACAGCCGCAGCACCTCTCCTGCGTCAAGGCGCTCGCCGAGATTACGGGCGCCGAGGTGTACGGGGCGGAACTTGGTTCTTCCCGCCTCTATTTTGTCCCGGGGACGATTACCGGCGGATCACGACGATTAGACGTCGGGACAGCGGGCGCGGTATCGTTGGTGTTCCAGGCTCTCGTGGGGCCGCTTATGTTCGCGGAGAGAGCATCAACTCTTATCCTGGCGGGCGGAACGCACGTGCCATGGAGTCCGCCGGCTCCATACGTCTCTCAGGTGTTCGTGCCGATGATGCAGAGAATGGGGCTGGAGAGCACCTGGCAACTGGAACGTGGCGGCTTCTACCCGAAGGGGGGTGGGCAGGTGCGGGCTGCTGTGCAGCCGCTGCCTCAGCTCAACTCGATTGATCTGACGAATCGCGGAGCGCTGCTGGCTATCCGGGGGGTATCAGCCGTAGCCGGACTCTCCAGAAACATCGCCGAGCGCCAGGCCGATCGTATCCGGCGCCGACTTGCCGACGTCGGCTATACCGTCGAGATCGAGATTGCGGAGCTTGATGCCGACTGTCCGGGCGATATCGTATTTGTATGGGCTGAATTCGAACAGACTCGCGGCGGCTTCGGCGCGCTTGGCGAACGCGGCAAACCGGCCGAGCGCGTAGCCGATGAAGCAATTGACGCCCTGCTCGACTTTCTCGCCGACGATGCCGCGACCGAGAGCCATCTGGCAGATCAGCTTGCGCTGTTCATGGCACTTGCGAACGGTCGCTCGGTTCTTACGACAGCGCGCGTGAGCCGGCATCTGCTGACAAACCTGTGGACGATTCAGCAGTTTCTGCCGATAGAGGTATTGCTTGAGGGTGGGCTCGGCGAGCCGGGTCGGCTTACCATCGATGGGGCCGGGCTGAAAGCCTCATCCTGGGGAGCAAGAGCGGCGGTTAGCGCCCCTGCCTGTGCGTCGCACTCAGACAGGTGAGGCAGCGCATGGTGAGGAAGGCGAAAACGACCGACGTTCCGGCCATCGCGCGACTGGTGAATATGTTCGCCGGCAAGGGCGATCTGTTGCCGCTGGAGCCACAGGAGCTGCATGGTCGGATCGGTGATTTTTACGTCTGTGAGGACGACGGGCAGATCGCCGGGGTCTGCGCCCTCTTTGTCTACGGGGCGGACCTCGCGGAGATTCGATCGCTGGCCGTCCAGCCGGAGTGTGAGGGGAAAGGTATCGGCCGGGCAGTCACCGAGGCCTGCATTGCTGCAGCGAAAACGCTTCCGATCAGGAGAGTCTTTGCCCTGACCTATAAGCCGGGTTTTTTTGAGCGTCTGGGATTCCGCGTCGTTGACAGGCTCACACTGCCGGAGAAGGTATGGAAGGATTGTCGCCGGTGCATCAAGTGGGATTATTGCGACGAGGTAGCGGTCCTCCTCGAACTCTACCGAGAATAAAAGGATAGCAATGATGAACCTGTCGACAGCCGGAGGCCGTTATCAGATATTTGCCGTCTCAGACGCGACCGGTGCCACCGCAGAACTGGTCGTCCGATCCGCGTTGGCCCAGTTTCAAGCGGCTGAGGTGGAGATCCGCCGTCTACCCAACATCCGGACCGTGGATGAGGCGCGACGCGTGATTGAGGCGGCTCACGTGAGCAAGGCGATTATCGTACACACGCTGGTGTCGGAAGAGCTGCGGCAGACCGTGTTGCGAGAGGGGCGGGAGCGGGGCGTAGAGACCATCGATCTGATCGGGCCACTTCTGCTTCGCCTGAGCGATCAACTGCACGTCCCCCCGCTTATGCAGCCCGGTCTGTTCCGACAACTGGGGCAGGAGTACCTCCAGCGGATCGAGGCTATTGAATACACCGTCAAGCACGACGACGGCCAGCACCCGCTTGGACTTGACGGTGCCGACATCGTCCTGGTTGGTATTTCGAGGACCTCGAAGACGCCGTTAAGCATCTATCTGGCGGGGAAGGGATGGCGGGTAGCGAATGTTCCGGTCATTCTCAATCTTCCGCTGCCAGGCCGGTTGATGACGATCGATCAGGAGCGGATTGTCGGGCTTATCGTTGCAGTGGACCGGCTGGTGGAATTGCGACGGGCCAGAATCGAGCGTAAGCATGCGCCTGTGGCTGAAGCCTATGCAGGGTTGGAGAAGGTGCGCGCCGAGCTTTCTTACAGCCGGTCACTTTTTCGGAAGGCGGGCTGGCCGGTTATCGATATGACCAGCAAATCGATCGAGGAGGCGGCGAGCGAGCTGCTTACGATCATCGCCCCGCCTGACGTGCCGCGGGCAACTGAGCCGAAGGGCACCGGAGCCCGTCGGAAGAGCAGGGGAAAGACGTCACGGCGAATGAAAATGTAATTCTGGGGTACTCAAGGTCTGTTTGGTCTATCTGGTCCATTTGGTCCAGACCAAACGACGAACCAGGCCAAAGAGACGAAACAGACGTGTTCGGAGGATACTCGGGGGGATCGATGACAAAGCCGCAGGTAGAGAAATCACAGGTCAAGAAAGAGGCAAAGCAGAAGGCAAGAGAAGAACGAGTCGAGGCGCAGAGGGCGAGCCGCCGTCAGACACGTACAGGGCGGATCGGGCTGTATGCTGCGATCGCAGCCATCCTGCTGGTTGCCGGCTACTGGGGTTACGGAAAAATGACGGAAGAGCATACCTGGGCTACGGTGCCGATCCTGCCGAGCCCCCACCTTCCACTCGGGAGCCCGCATCCGCCGTATAACAGCGACCCCCCGACCTCCGGGCCCCATACCCCAGGGTTGGCTCGATGGGGTACGTACACTGAACCTGTCCCCAAGGAGATGCAGGTGCATAATCTCGAAGATGGCGGGGTGGTCATACAATACTCTTGTCAGGATTGTCCTGACTTGGTCAAACAGCTCACTGCGATTGCCGAACGCTACGATCACATCATTCTCGCGCCGTATACCGGCCTGGATCGAAAGGTCGCGTTAACGGCCTGGGGCAGGATCGAGAAGTTTGATGAGTTTGACGAGGCGCGCATCGTCAAGTTCATCAAGGCCCACATCGGGATCGACCACCACGGCGAGGGGGCTAAATGAGTCTATCGGGTCTGTTGGGTCTATTGGGTTAATCAACTCGACGACTCGGCGACTCAATTAACGGAACCCCTTTCGGAGGGGGCGAGTGGCAAGGGGGCTTTCGAAGGAATGGCCTGAAGACGGGTCATGGTCATAACCTCAGTGTCGATCGCAGCCAGAGGCCTCCGGCCAACAACAGCTTTCGAGATTTGCCGATGGTGATATCCCCGTGGAAGACATCGTAGCGCTGCGCTTCGATCCTGAGCAGCAAGCGGTAGTAAATGGCCCGCATGATCTCGGCGGCCAGCAGCGATCGTTTATCCTCTGTCATCAAGGCGGCTGAGGCTGTTCGAAAATAGCCTCGGGCGCGCTCGCATTGAAACCGCATCAGCTCTGTAAAGGCGTGGTTGTAACGCCCGGCCAGCAGCTCTTCTTCGGAATATCCAAATCGCTGCAGCTCATCCTGCGGCAGATAGATCCGTCCTCGTTGCGCATCAACCCCCACATCCCGAAGAATGTTGGTCAGTTGAAAGGCGACGCCCAGTTGTTCGGCGTACGTCTTGGTCAGCGGATTGGTGTAGCCGAAGATTTCGATGCAGATGAGGCCTACGATTGACGCGACGCGGTAGCAATACGGGTAGAGATCCTCGAATGTCGCATATCTGGCGCGCGTGAGGTCCATCTCCATGCCGTTGAGCAGTTCTTCAAAATAGACCTTTGGAATATGAAACCGGCGCGCAGCTTGGCCAACGGCCGTGATAATGGGGGAATCAGCGCCGTCATCGAGGCAGGCATCGAGCGCCTTTCGCCACCGAGCCAGGGCGTCAGCCGGATTCACTCCAGCCTTTGACTCGTCTACCAGATCGTCGCTTAACCGGCAGAAGGCGTATACGGCGTAGAGCGCCTCGCGTTTTGGCTTGGGGAGGAAGAGGAATGCGTAATAGAAATTCGATCGACTCTGTTTGGTGATCGTGCGGCTGTTGGTCCGAAAGTCATCCACCTGATTCATGGATCGTATTATAGAAAAATCGGGTCCCAGAGGCAAACGGTGAATGACGACCGTGATCATAATTTGGCGGTTCACCGCGTCCATCGTGAAAAGGAGTTGACACTTCCGCCTCTCGTAGCCCTATACTAAGGAGTTTTTGATAAAGGAGTAGAAGGTTTTGATGCTTCGACATCATTCTCGGAGAAAGGAGCGCAGGATGGATTACTGGTCGCGAATCGGCTTAGTGTGCCGGATGGCGGTCGCGATTATCGCGATAAGCGCGTCTACCGTGGCCGCGGCGGAACAAGAGAACGCCATTGTTAAGGAGGAATTTCTGGTACAGGGTAAGGACCAAGGAGTCAAACTATTCGTTCGAGAGAAGCGACTCGCAAACTTACCGAAGATTGTGAAAGAGAATGTGATTCTGTTTGTTCACGGTGTTCCAGGCCCCGGTTCAGTGATGTTTGATCTCGCCATTCCCGGGTATTCGTGGTTGGAGTATGTGGCCGAACGCGGCTTTGACGCGTTCAGCCTGGATATCAGGGGGTTCGGACGTTCGACAAGACCGCCGGAGATGAAAGAATCCCCATATCAGAACCTTCCACTCGTTCGGGCGGATCAGGTGATGCGGGATATCGATGTCGCCGTTGATTATATCCGATCCAAGCGAAAGGTAGACAAGGTCAATATCATCGGATACTCCATTGGCGCCTCTTGGTCGGCCCTCTATGCGACGCTGCACCCGGAAAAGGTGGGGAAGTTAGTGATGTACGGGGCGATCTATGGGAAGAATTCCACTTTCATCAGTACGTTCGGTGATCCGACCAATCCGGACCGACCAAACCTTGAAATGGGGGCCTATCGCTATCTGAGTCAGAAGGAGTTGCTTGATCAATGGGATGGGTGGATAAAGCCGGAGCTCCAGGATGAATGGCGAGACAAAGAGGTCATTGATGCGTGGATCAGCGCACTGTTGGGCTCCGATCCTACAGCCAAACAACGCAGTCCGGAATCGATCCAGGTCCCCAACGGCCCCTACATCGATTGGCATGAAATCCACGCGGGCCGATCGTTGTTCGATCCGGCGAGGATCAGGGCGTCGACGATGATTGTTCGGGGAAGCGCCGAAGAGCTGATGACCAACGAGGCGGCGGACGAGCTGCTCCAGAGGCTCACGTCGGCGCCAATCAAGCGGCGACTGGACATCGGGGACTCGACCCATTACGCCATACTGGAGAAGAACCGCCTCCAGCTTTATCGAGGCGTTCTCAACTTCCTGGAGGAGTGACACCGTACATCGCCCTTGAAGCAAGGGAGAGCGATGCGTTATGATGAGTGTGTTCGTGCATGCCAATGTCGTGTTCGATGTTGCAGATGATGTGCCGACAGATTATCAGGCCTTGAGAGGGGAGCCATGGCATCGACAGAGGAATATCGCGATCCATTTGAACGCATCAACGTTGAGACGGCCAAGAAGCTGATCGAAGCAGGGGGCATGGTCGTGGTTGATGTGCGAGAGTCGGCGGAGTGGAGCCAGGGGCATATCGCCGAGGCCATACATATCCCTTTAGGAACGCTGATGAACCGGCCGCGGGAGTTGCTCCAGCAGGACGGCATTATCTTTGTATGCGCCGAAGGGATCCGGAGCGCGGTAGCCTGCGAGGTAGCGGCGGCGATCGGTAAGACGCAGTTGTATAACCTCGAGGGGGGAACCAAGGCCTGGTTGAAGCAGGGCTATCCTCTTACGCGATGACGACAATCTGCGTACTATTACCTGACTCCGTCTACTGATGCCGACCTCTCACATTTCCGCCCCAATACTGGTGTGTACCATTCCGATTCTTATGGCGTACGGTAGTCTGATGATCGTCGCCAGTCACAATCATCAGGAACGGTAGCGTCAATCGGACATAAGATACAGTTGACCCTGAACAGGAAGGGAAAACATTCATCCTATGATCGGTGCTCTTAAGACGCGCCTGACTGAGGCGCTTCTCACGACCATCAAGCAGTCGGGTTTCGAAGCCGGACTCCCGCAAGGCGCTTCCACGCCGATTATGTGGGAATATCCGAGCGATCCGGCTTTCGGCGATCTCTCAACCACGCTGGCCTTCGGTCTGGCGAAAGTGCTGCGGCAGAGACCCCGCGAGATCGCGATGCAGATTGCCGCCTCAGCAGCGTTTCCGTCTGATCTGGTCGATCGCGTCGAGGTAGCCGGCGCCGGCTATCTGAACTTCTTTATCGCCCGGCCGTTCTGGCGTCATCTGGCTCAGGAGATTCTGCGAGCCGGACCGACGTACGGAAGGGCTGATGTCGGCGGCGGGCGCCGGGTGCTGGTGGAGTTTGTCAGCGCGAATCCGACCGGCCCGCTCGTCGTCGTCAATGCCCGAGCCGCGGCGGTCGGTGACGCCATCGCTCGACTTGTCGAAGCCGTGGGGTATCGGCCGTACCGAGAGTATTATGTGAACGATGCGGGGAACCAGTTTCGCACCCTTGCATTGGCGATGGAGGTCCGATGCCGTCAACTGCAGGGTGAGGACTGCCCGATGCCGGAAGAGGCCTATCCGGGAGAGTATCTGATCGATCTGGCCCGCGAGTTTCTGGAGCAGCACGGGCCGGAGGCGCTCTCAGCGTCGGAGCCTGAACGTCGCGACCGACTGGGCCGCTTTGCGGTCGAGCGGATCATTGAGTGGCAGCGGGCCTCACTCGAGGCGTACGGGGTGACCTTCGACGGATGGTTCAGCGAACGCAATCTCCGGGAGCGCGGCGACACGAAGCAGGTGATCGAGGCGTTGAAGGCGCGCAGTTTCCTGTATGAACATGAGGGAGCCGTCTGGTTTCGTTCCACCCTCTTTGGCGACGACAAAGATCGAGTCCTCGTAAAGGGCGATGGCGAGATCACCTATTTTCTTCCCGACATCGCCTATCACCAGGATAAGTTCGCCCGCGGCTTCGCGCAGGTGATCGACCTCTGGGGACCGGACCACCACGGCTATGTGCCACGGATGCAGGCTGCCATGCAGGCGCTGGGTCATCCGCCGGACGCGCTGAAGATCCTGATTGTACAGCTTGTCCGCTTGATGCGTGGGACCGAGCAGGTCCGGATGTCCAAGCGAGCCGGGCAGTTCGTGACGATGGGGGAGCTGGTTGATGAGGTCGGCCGTGATGCGGCGCGATTTACCTTTCTCACCAGACGGTGCGACAGCCAATTGGACTTTGACCTTGAACTCGCCAAGTCGGCGTCCGAGGACAACCCGGTCTACTATGTGCAGTACGCGCACACCCGCCTGTGCGGCATTCTCAGAGAGGCGGCTAAGGTTTCGCTGCCGAGCCCCTCGCCAGAGGATGATCTCGAGCCGCTCGATCTGCCGGAAGAGATTGGGCTGATCAAGCAACTGGCACTGTATCCCGAACTGGTCATCGGGGCGGCGCAAGCGCTGGAGCCGCACCGACTCACTACCTATCTGCACGACCTCGCCGCCCGGTTTCACGGCTACTATACCCGCCATCGAATCATCTCCGCCGATACGAATCTTACGCGCGCCCGCCTCGCGCTCGTGGCCGCCCTTCGCGTGGTCATGGCCAACGCGCTGGGACTGCTGGGCGTCTCCGCCCCGGAGCGGAT
>DATMXF010000232.1:0-5204 GCA_035561835.1 Patescibacteria group bacterium | reverse complement strand
CTAAAAGAAAGCGCTACCTCCGCCGTTAACCCCAAGGCCAGGAAGACGGCCACATTGCCTCCCTCCTCCACACCGATGGCGCCAGGGACCAGGAAACCGGCAGCTCTGATGGCCGAGCTGAAGGCCTCGATAATCACGGCTGTCGTCAAGGAGATCGGAAGTCCGAGCAGCCAGAGGATCAGGTAGACCTCCAGGATCCCGACCAGAGACGCCATCAGGTGAAAGAGATACGACAGGGTGAGGCGCGGGCGGTGGGTCGTGTAGAACGCGGCAATGGCTTCATCCAGCCCCTGAGCGGCCTCTGCCCCCCGATGCCACGTAAAGCCCAGGCGGTTGAGCATCATCAGGGATCGACTGCAGAACCCGCGTCGCTGCGCCATGATAAATCCACCGATCGTCAACACCCCCAGCAGCGCCAGGCCCACCATTCCATTCAGAAAGGGAGATCCTGCCGGTAAGAGCAGAGGGGAGAAAACGATGCCAAGCAGGAGCACGCATACCTGGGCCAGAAGCGACGTCGTCTTATCGATGACCACCGAGGCTGCGCCTTCTTCTACGGATACCCACGGGCGGAGGAGATAGACCTTGACCGGCTCACCCCCCAGGGTGGCGGTGAGGCTCGTCATATTGAAGGCTTTACCCGCCAGGCGAACAGGTAAAAGAGTAGAAGCAGGTAGAAGGCGTCCTCGAAAGGCGTATCGCCATCCGAAGGTATCCAGAATCGTGGTAAGCCCGCACGGGAAAAGAAGGAGCAACAGTCCCCAGGAGAGGGATCGCACCTGATAGAGGACCGGGCGCAGGTCAATCCTGACGAGGAGCACCCCCAAGAGCACGAGACCCAGGAGCAGGAGAAGACCACGGATCCGCCCCACTTTTTTATCCCTCCCGTCTACGGTTGTACCCATTGTCGCCTTGCCGTCATCGGTACCTGCAGCGCGCGGAGGCATGCTCCTTTGGTGTTGATCGGGTATACCCCATCGAAGACCCTAACACTAATATACTACCCGGTCGTCCCGTGATACATGATTCGCCGTCCATGGTTTCCGGTCGATCATACTTTTGTCATACAAGCGAGCGTTGCCCATGTATGATCACTCGACTTCCAGTACGGAGGGGTATGTTGAATTTGAACAATGAGTCTGCTAAGCTAGGAGCAATAAAGACGGGGTGCGTTGTGGCCAACCCCGGGAAGGTTCGACTAAACGCTCCCGCATTTACCGTGTCGTAATAAAGGTGCATATCCGGGTTTGCCAACAGGAAACGGAGTCAGGCCACACCATCGGAGGGGGATACGATGCGTAATGGACGGTTTAACACCAGGACCTTAGTCGTCGTTGCAGCGTCCTGTTTGATTCTCGGAGTGCTGATTACGGCCTCCTTGAATCTGGTCCCGCTCACAAAGGCCACGACCGCTCAAGTGTGGACCGAAAAAGCAGAGAGCGGGCTGTTTAGTTCGAGCCAGATCTCAGACGGGAAGCTTTGGGTCAAACTGGCAAAGGAGTTGACCCCCGCTGTGGTGAATATCAGCACCACCCAGGTGGTCAAAAGGGGCATCCCGTCCCGCGGCCCTTTCAGCGAAGATGACCCTTTCAACGAGTTCTTCAAACGGTTCTTCGGCGACCAGCCGAGGCAGTTCAAGGCGACCAGTCTGGGATCCGGATTCATTATCAACAAGGACGGCTACATCCTGACGAACAACCACGTGGTCGAAAATGCGACGGACATCAACGTAAAGCTGGGTGACAGTCGAGAGCTCAAGGCGAAGGTGATCGGGAGGGATCCGAAGACTGATATCGCCCTCATCAAAATCGAGGCCTCCAACCTGCCGGTGATCCCGCTTGGCAACTCGGATAAGTTGGAAGTCGGCGAGCCGGTCATGGCGATCGGCAATCCGTTCGGCCTCAATCAGACGGTCACCACCGGCATCGTCAGCGCCAAGGGCCGGTTCATCGGCGAAGGCCCATATGACAACTTCATCCAGACCGATGCGTCTATCAATCGAGGCAACAGCGGCGGACCGTTGATCAACACGAACGGCGAGGCGGTGGGAATCAACACCGCTATCTTCAGCCCAACGGGCGGTTCGATCGGGATCGGTTTTGCGATTCCCATCGATATGACGAAGGAGGTCCTGCCCCAGTTGAAGGAGCGTGGGCAGGTGACCCGCGGATGGCTTGGCGTAGCGATTCAGCCGATTACCCCGGACCTCGGTAAGAAATTCTCCCTCAAGCAGGCAAATGGCGCCCTGGTGTCGGATGTGATGGAGGGATCGCCGGCCGAACACGCCGGGGTCAAACAGGGGGACGTCATCGTAGAGTTTGACGGTAAAAAGATCAAGTCCTCCATCGATCTGCCTCATATGGTGGCCAGTACGCCGGTAGGAAAAGAGGTCCCCATGAAGGTTGTCCGCGACGGGGCCGAAGTCACGCTGCAGGTCAAGGTTGGGGAGCTTAAAGAGGAGCAAGTGGCGGCCATGACGTCGACTTCTCCGAAAACGAAGCT
The DNA here is from genome assembly GCA_035561835.1 of Patescibacteria group bacterium. Classification (GTDB taxonomy): domain Bacteria; phylum Methylomirabilota; class Methylomirabilia; order Methylomirabilales; family Methylomirabilaceae; genus Methylomirabilis. The sequence continues at coordinate 2,702 of DATMXF010000232.1, read as the reverse complement.
GGGGATCGATATTCAGGATCTCACGCCGGCACTCGCACGTAAGTTTGGATTAAAGGGCGAAAAAGGGGTCGTGATCACAGAGGTTGAACCGGATAGCCCGGGCGACGCGGTCGGGTTGCAACCCGGGGATCTGATCCTGGAGATTAACCGTGCCAGGGTAACAACAGTGAACCAGGTCAGGCGTGTCCTGGAGAAAACCAAGCCGGATGAACCGACACTTCTTCTGGTCAAGCGGGACGGTGGAACGCGGTATGTGGTGATCGGGTCAGAAGGGTAGGCGTATCGGGCTTCTGTGTTATCTGGTGGGCAGGCCCTTCGACGTCGCTCAGGGCAGGCTTTCGCAGGGAGGAGAGCCTGCCCTTCTATTTGTGGTGACATCCTGGTAGCCACTCAGGCAGGTAGACTGTAGGCTCTTAGACTGTAGGAACGCGCCATGCGAGACCATACCAAGCTCAGAGCGTTTGAACTGGCCGACGAAGTGCGCCTTGATTCGGTCCGTGCCCAACGACAAACAGCCTTCAGCCTAAACACCTGAGTAGTTAAGCATCCTTCAATCAAGGTGGTTATGAGCCTCCGCGTGAACGAAATCTTCTACAGTATCCAGGGAGAATCGACCTATGCCGGTCGGCCGTGCGTCTTTGTTCGCCTGACCGGGTGTAATCTTCGGTGCCGGTGGTGCGATACGACCTACGCGTTCCACGAAGGCGAGCAACGCTCGATCGAGCAGGTACTGGAACAGGTGCGAGGCTATAAGTGCCCGCTGGTCGAGATTACCGGGGGGGAGCCGCTGTTGCAGGAAGCGGTGTATCCTCTGATTGATCGCTTGCTCCTCGAGGGGTACGAAGTCCTGATCGAAACAGGGGGAAGCCTCAGCATCGATCGCCTCGACCGGAGGGTGGTCAAGATCCTGGATCTCAAGGCTCCGGGGAGTGGGATGGACCCTCACAACAATCTTGAGAACCTCCAGCATCTCGACAGGAAGGATCAGATCAAATTTGTCGTGGCGGATCGCCGCGACTACGAGTGGGCCAGACGAGTGATGACGGAGCACGCCCTGGCCGAAAAGGCCCACATCCTCTTCTCGCCGGTTCTCGGCGAACTCCATCCGAGGGAGCTGGCTGAATGGATCCTGACGGACCGACTGAATGTCAGGCTTCAGATTCAGCTTCATAAGTATCTGTGGGATCCGAACCGGCGGGGAGTGTAGTGAACCTGTCTGCGCGCAGCGCACAGGCAGGCAAGCCTGCTGTGGTCCTGTTGAGCGGCGGGATTGACTCCGCAACGGCAGCCGCGCTGGCACAGGCCAAGGGGCATCAGCTTCATGCTCTGACCTTTCGCTACGGCCAGCGTCACGCGCGCGAGGTGGAAAGCGCGAAGCGGATCGCAGCGGCCCTCGGCACGTCGCAGCACCTGATCCTTGAACTTGATCTTCGCCGGATCGGAGGTTCGGCGCTGACTGCTGAGATCCCGGTGCCGAAGGGTCGCGAAATGAAGGAGATCGGCTCCGGCATCCCCATTACATACGTTCCCGCCCGCAATACCATCTTTCTCTCCTATGCGCTGGCCTTAGCGGAGGTAATCGGTTCGGAAGATATCGTGCTTGGGGTCAACGCAATCGACTACAGCGGGTATCCGGATTGTCGGCCGGAATATATTGCGGCCTTCGAGCGGATGGCGCATCTGGCGACCCGTGCCGGCGTTGAAGGCCGATCCAAGCTGACCATCCACACCCCGCTGATCCACCTGTCCAAGGCCGAGATCATACGCCAGGGCGCTGCCCTTGGGATCGATTTCCGGCTTACCTGGAGCTGCTACGACCCGACCCCGGATGGACGGCCCTGCCGTGCCTGCGACAGTTGTATACTGAGGGAGAAAGGCTTCGCCGAAGCCGGCATCGCGGACCCAGGCCTTGGAGCGGCGAAGGGCTAGGATGAGCCGGAAAAACGTTTGGCCCATGAAGGAGGAACGACCATGAGCGACGATGTGAACGCCGCAGGTAAACACGGTATGACAGCCTTGATGAGAGCGGCTCAGGACGGCTCTCCCAAGGCCGTGCACGCGCTGATTGCGGCGGGTGCGAATGTGAACGCCAAAGATGAATATGGCTGGACGGCCTTGATGAGAGCGTCTCTACGAGGCCACCTCGAGGTCGTACAAGCGCTGATTGCGGCGGGCGCGTGGGTACACGTCAAAACTGACCAGGGCTGGACGGCCTTGATGAGAGCGTCCCTGGCCGGCCATCTCGATGTCGTGCAAGCGCTGCTCGCGCAGGGCGTGGATGTGAACGCCAGACAGGACAATGGCGCAACGGCCTTGCTGTGGGCGTCTCAGGAAGGCCATTGCGAAGTCGTGAAAGCGCTGCTCGCGGCGGGCGCGGATGTGCACGCCAAAACCAACAATGGCGTCACGGCCTTGAAAATAGCGTTTAATAGGGGCGAGGACGAGGTCGTACAACTCCTCAAGGAAGCCGGTGCAACGGAATAGCCCTCGGAGCGCGGTCGCAATAAGGCTTGCACTAACCGGGCTCGGTAGGCCCCAGCAAGTGAAGAACGGGCCAGAGGGACTTAGGTACATAGTGCTCTGCAGAAATCCAGGGTCATGATGGTGGAGACCTCCGTGGCAACTACGCCCTGAGAATCGTGATAGGTTTTGGATGCGAGCCCAATTCATTGCTCGAACGGCCTGCGCGCCTGATCCCCCGG